>JADGHE010000064.1 GCA_019689555.1 Variibacter sp.
GCCGCGCCGCATCCGGGACGTTTCTTGATTTCTTCAGAAACGGATCGGGTCCCCGGCGCGGCGCAGCGCAAAACGGCGCGCAGCGGCGCGCTGCAGATCCGGGACGCGGCTTCACACGCGGCGCAGCGGCCCGCGTCGCCTGTTTCAATACAGCCCTCGTGCGGCGCCGCGCCTCGTGCGGCGCCGTGTCCGAGGATGCGAATTGAGGCTGCGCGGCCGCCCGGGGGACAGCGGCGCTAGCCCATCGCCTTCTGCAGGTTCTCGGCGATCTTGTCGAGGAAGCCGGTGGTCGACAGCCACTTCTGGTCGGCGCCGACGAGCAGCGCGAGATCCTTGGTCATGTAGCCCGACTCGACGGTGTCGATGCAGACTTTTTCCAGCGTCGCGGCGAACCGCGCGAGCTCGGCGTTGTTGTCGAGCTTCGCCCGGTGAGCGAGCCCGCGCGTCCAGGCGAAGATCGAGGCGATCGAATTGGTCGAGGTCTCCCGCCCCTTCTGGTGCTCGCGGTAGTGCCGCGTCACCGTGCCGTGCGCCGCCTCGGCTTCGACGGTCTTGCCGTCCGGCGTCATCAGCACGGAGGTCATGAGGCCGAGCGAACCGAAGCCCTGGGCGACGACGTCGGACTGCACGTCGCCGTCGTAGTTCTTGCACGCCCAGACATAACCGCCCGACCATTTCAGCGCGGAGGCCACCATGTCGTCGATCAGGCGGTGCTCGTAGGTGAGCCCGCGCTTCTCGAACTCGGCCCGGAACTCGGCGTCGTACACCTGCTGGAACAGCTCCATGAAGCGCCCGTCATACTGCTTCAGGATGGTGTTCTTGGTGGACAGATAGACAGGGTAATTGCGCGCGAGCCCGTAGTTGAAGGAGGCGCGGGCGAAGTCGCGGATGGAGTCGTCGAGATTGTACATCGCCAAGGTGACGCCCGAGCCCGGCGCCTTGAAGACCTCGCGCTCGATCACCTTGCCGTCGTCGCCGACGAACTTGATGGAGATGGTGCCCCCGGTCGGGAACTTGAAATCGGTCGCGCGGTACTGGTCGCCATAGGCGTGGCGGCCGATGATGATCGGCTTCGTCCAGCCGGGCACCAGCCGCGGAATATTTCTGCAGATGATGGGCTCGCGGAAGATGACGCCGCCGAGGATGTTGCGGATCGTGCCGTTGGGGCTGCGCCACATCTCCTTGAGGCCGAACTCCTTCACCCGGGCTTCGTCCGGCGTGATGGTCGCGCACTTGACGGCCACGCCGTGCTTCTTGGTCGCGTTGGCGGCGTCGATCGTCACCTGGTCGTTGGTCTTGTCCCGGTTCTGGATGCTGAGGTCGTAGTACTCGAGCTTGATGTCCAGGTACGGAAAGATCAGCTTCTCCTTGATCAGCTGCCAGATGATCCGGGTCATCTCGTCGCCGTCCATCTCGACGACCGGGTTTTCAACTTTGATCTTTGCCATCGGAGAAAATACCCTCTGCACGCAGTTGAAGGTTGGGACGGGAGGCGGACGGGCGCCCGCGGACCGCACGGCACACGGCCCTTGAGCCCGGACGGCGTGCCTATAGCATCGGCCGCGCCGGGACGAAAGCGACCCGCGCCGGCGCCTCAGACGAAGCCGTGGCGCAGCTTCGCGAGATAGTTTCCGACGAACTTCTCGGTTCCCACATGGACCACGGTCTCGGTGGCCACGGACCAGATCTCCCCGCCGCAGCCCTCGACCCAACGGCGGCAGAAGGACACGTCCTCGCCCGCATAGAGGCCGCGCTCGTCCGGCATCGGCTCGAAGCACTGGAGCACCCCGCCCGAGAGGCCGAAACGCGCATACGATTCCTCGATGTGCTCGCACCACAGTTCGGGAAACCGCGCCTTGAGCCGCTCGAACACCTCGCGCTTGATCAGCATGATCCCGGTGCCGGCCTCGCGCACCTTGAGGCAGGCTCCTTCGACGACGAGCTGGTCGACCGAGCGGGTGTCTCCCGCCTTCTCGTTCCCGCCGCCGGCGAAGACGATCGAGCCCGCCCCCACATAGTCCTGCGCGACCAGCCGGGCGAGCTGCGAATCGGCGATGCGCTCGCGCAGCGCGTAGAGCCGTTCGAGGTCGAGCCGCCGCTGCGGGCAGAAACAGCCGACCACCGGCTTGTCGACCGCGATCATGTTCTCGATGAGCGAGGGGGCAAAGCCCATGTCGGCGTCGACGAACAAGAGGTGGGTGAAGCTCGGGTCGTTCAGCACCAGGCTCGCGAAGAAGTTGCGCACGAACGGCAGCATGGCGAGCGACATGAACTTGTGCTCGAAGCGGATGTGCGGGTGCCGCTCGCGAAAATGCTCGCGCAGCCACAGAATGGCGTCGAAATAGGTGGTGGTTACGGTTTCGCCGTAGGCCGGAGTGGCAATGAGAATCTTCATCCAGCGAGCCTCCTCGCGCCGATTCGCCATTGTCCTTGAGCCGCCTGCGCGGGTAAATCGCCGGCGGCCGCGCCTGCGCGGCGCGGTGCGCCGTCGACGCGGCGGCCGCTCATCACCTCACCGTCGACGAGGAGGCCCATGACCCTGCTCAGGCACCCGCGCGCGCGTTTTGCCGCTTGCGCCCTCAGCCCGCCGCGCCGTGCGGCGGCCCGCAACCTGGGCGGCACGGCCGCGTAACAGCCATGCCCGGAGCCGGAACCGACAAGACGAAGCGCTGGGTCGAAACACCGGGACCCGTCATCATCCTCGTCGAGCCGCAGCTCGGCGAGAACATCGGCACGACGGCGCGCGCGATGGCGAATTTCGGCCTTAGCGAGCTGCGCCTCGTGCGCCCGCGCGACGCCTGGCCGAACGCGCGCGCGCGCGCCGCCGCCTCGGGCGCCGACCGCGTGCTCGATGCGGCCCGCCTGTTCGACACGCTCGAGGCGGCGATCGCCGACTGCACGCTCGTCTTCGCCACCACCGCGCGCGCACACGACCAGGCGAAGCCCGTCGTCAGCGCCGAGCAGGCCGCGCGCGACATGGCGCCCCACATCGCCGCGGGCGAGCGCGTCGGCATTCTCTTCGGGCGCGAGCGCTGGGGTCTCGAGAACGTCGAGGTGGGCCTGGCCGACCGCATCATCACGCTGCCGGTGAACCCGGCCTTCGCCTCGCTGAACCTCGCGCAGGCGGTGCTGATCGTCGCCTACGAGTGGTTCAAGTTCACGACCGGCGGCGCCCTGCCGTTCCAGATGCCGCAGAAGTCCGCGCCGGCCACCAAGGAACAGCTCCTCGCCTTCTTCGAGGCTCTGGAACGCGAGCTCGAACGGGTCGAGTTCTTCCGCCCGGCCGAGAAGCGGGAGACCATGACGATCAACCTGCGCAACATCTTCCACCGCATGCAGCCGACGCGGCAGGACATCCAGACGCTGCACGGCGTGTTCATGGCGATCGCGGAAGGGCGCAAGGGGCCGGCGCGCGGCGGCGTGCTCGACGGCGCCGGGGCGCAGGCGCTGCGCGAGCTTCTGGCCGAGCACGTCCAGGGCCGCGTCCCCTCCGAGCGCGGGCCGGTGCGCGGGCTGTCGCGCCTTTTGCGGCGCAACCCGACCGAGGCCGAGCGCACGCTCTGGGAGGCGCTGACGCGCGATCGGCGCTTCGCCGGCCGCGGCTTCAAGCGCCAGGTGCCCATCGGCCCGCACATCGCGGACCTCGTCTCTTTCCCGCTGCGCCTGGTGATCGACATCGTGCCCGAGAAGGAGAGCGACGCCGCCGCAGAGGCGCGCGCCAAGAAACGCGCCTGGCTCGAGCAGCGCAACTACCGCGTCGTCTCGCTCGCCGCGGCCGCCGTCGAGGCCGACGTCGCCTCCGCGCTCGAGACGCTCAACGCCGCGATGCAGGAGCAAGGCCGGCCATCGCCGTGACGACCGGCCTTAAGCCCGCCGCGGCCGGCGGCGGCTGGCACAGGGGGTGAGTCGCGTTCGCCGCGCGCCGCAGGGTGCGCGGCGTCGCCTATTTCCGCAGCCCTTTGAGCGCCGCGAGCGTGCCCGCGCGCATGAAGGCGGCGTCGCTTCCCACCGCGAGGAAGCGGAAGCCGCGCGCGGCCTGCTCGTTGGCCCGCTCGGCCGAGCCCGTATAGGCGCCGGCGAACTTACCGGCCTTCTGCGCCGCGGCGACGATGCGCTCGCAGGTTTCGTCGACCAGCTTCGCGTGCGGATCGAGCGTCCTGCCGTCGCTGAGCGCGATCGAGAGGTCCGACGGCCCGACGAAGACGCCGTCGATGCCGGGCGTCGCGAGGATGGCGTCGAGATTGTCGAGCGCCGTGCGCGTCTCGATCATCGCCAGGGTGACGATCGCGTCGTTGGCCTGCGCGAGATAGTCCTTCATCTCGAGCCCGTTGAGCATCAGGGCCCGCGCCGGCCCCCAGCTCCGTGCGCCCAGGGGCGGAAACTTGGCGGCCGCCGCGAAGGCGCGCGCCTCCTCCACCGTATTGATCATCGGCGCGATGACGCCCTCGGCGCCGAAATCGAGGACCCGGCTTACAGAGGCGAAATCGCCGAGGGGGACGCGCACGACCGGCGCGGCGCCGGCGAGCCGAACCGCCGCGATGCCCGCCTGCACGGTGGCGACGTCGAAGAGCCCGTGCTGCTGGTCGAGATTGACGGCGGGGAAGCCTTCCCGCGCCAGCATCTCGGCGAGGATCGGCACGCCGAGGGTTGCCCATCCCACGTGGACGGTTTCGCCGGCGCGCAGCCGGCGGGCAAGCGAAAACGGAGCGGATGAAGCCATGGCGGAGATCCCAGAGACAGGATGGGCCAAACGCAGCCGGAGAGACGCCGACGATCCTGCATTCGCGCGGCCTCCGCAACCCTCTTGAAGGCCGCGCGGAACCCGCCCGGGTGCGGCGCGCCCGCGCGCAAGGCCGGGCCGCCTCAGTACCAGATCTCCATGCGCAGCCCTTTCGCGTCGCGCGGGGGCGCGTCCGCCGGGACGCGCCGGACGCTGTCGCGCGCGGCGATCGCGCAGGCGCAGGCGTCGAGAATGTCGTCCGGCCCCGCGACACGGCCGAGCGCCTTGCCGTCGAGCCACGCATCGATCCGCTCGAAACCCTGCGCGCGCACGAGCCGGCGGCGGATCGCGCGCCCCTCGCGCGTTTTCTTGCTGGGCAGCGGACACCCGCCGTTCAGCCGCAGGAAGACCAGTTCGGGATGGCATTCGCACACCGCCCGCTGACGCGCGGGCGACATGACGCTGTCGACCTCCGCGATCTTCCCGCCCAGATTCCAGAGCTGGCAGGAGACGCCGGCCTCGCCGCGCGCCACATAGAACCGGTGCGCCTCGGCCCGGGAGCCGAACGCCCACAGGCCGCGCCGCGCGCCGGTGAAGACGCGCGGGAAGCACCGTCCCATCAGCCGCCGGGCTTCGAAATCGCAGCGGCGGTTGCCCGCCGCCGGCAGGCCGATGGGCATGTCGATCATGGCGCGCGCGAAGGCCTGCTCGAACAGCGCTTCGATGTGGCCGAGATGCGCAAGGCCGTGGTCGGCGCCCTCGATCCAGGCGAGCACCCAGCCCGCGCGGCAGCCGTCGACGCCCACGAAGCGCATCGCGCGGCGCATCGCGCGCGCCGGCGCCCGGGTCACCCCAGATTGAGCTCCTTGAAGAAGTCGTTCCCCTTGTCGTCGATGACGATGAAGGCGGGGAAATCCTCGACCTCGATGCGCCAGATCGCCTCCATGCCGAGCTCGGGATACTCGATCACCTCGACCTTCTTGATGCAGTGCTCGGCGAGATTTGCGGCCGAGCCGCCGATCGAGGCGAGGTAGAAGCCGCCGTACTTCGCGCAGGCCTCGCGCACCTGGGCCGAGCGGTTGCCCTTCGCCACCGTCACCATCGCGCCGCCCGCGGCCTGGAACTGCTCGATGTAGCTGTCCATGCGGCCGGCCGTGGTGGGACCGAACGAGCCCGAGGCATAGCCCTCCGGCGTCTTGGCCGGACCCGCGTAATAGATGGGGTGGTTCTTGAAGTAGTCGGGCAGCCCCTGCCCCGACTCCAGCCGCTCGCGCAGCTTGGCGTGCGCAAGATCGCGCGCGACGATCATCGGGCCGGTGAGCGAAAGCCGCGTTTTGATCGGGTGCTGCGAAAGCTGGGCGAGAATCTCCTTCATCGGCCGGCGCAGATCGATCTTCACCACCGATCCGCCGAGGGTCGCGATGTCGACGTCCGGCAGGAAGCGCGCGGGATTGTGCTCGAGCTCCTCGAGGAAGACGCCCTCGCGCGTGATCTTGCCGAGCGCCTGGCGGTCCGCCGAGCACGAGACACCGAGGCCGATGGGCAGCGAGGCGCCGTGGCGCGGCAGCCGGATCACGCGCACGTCGTGGCAGAAGTACTTGCCGCCGAACTGCGCGCCGACGCCGAGCGACTGCGTCATCTTGTGCACCTCGCGCTCCATTTCGAGATCGCGGAAGGCGTGCCCGTCCTCGGAGCCCTGCGTCGGCAAATCGTCGAGATAGCGGCACGAGGCGAGCTTCACGGTCTTGAGCGTGAGTTCGGCCGAAGTGCCGCCGATCACGATCGCCAGGTGATAGGGCGGGCACGCGGCGGTGCCGAGCGTCAGCACCTTCTCCTTCAGGAAGGCGAGCATGCGCTCGCGCGTGAGAATCGAGGGCGTCGCCTGGAACAGGAACGTCTTGTTCGCCGAGCCCCCGCCCTTGGCGATGAACAGGAACTTGTAGGCGTCCTCGCCCTCGGCGTAGATCTCGACCTGCGCCGGCATGTTGTTGCGCGTGTTCTTCTCCTCGAACATCGAGAGCGGCGCGAGCTGCGAATAGCGCAGATTGCGCTTGAAGTAGGCGTCGCGCGCCCCTTCCGCGAGCGCGGCCTCGTCGTCGCCGTCCGTCCAGATGGCGCGGCCCTTCTTGGCCATGATGATCGCGGTGCCCGTGTCCTGGCACATGGGCAGCACGCCGCCGGCGGCGATGTTGGCGTTCTTCAGAAGATCGTAGGCGACGAAGCGGTCGTTCGGCGTCGCTTCGGGATCGTCGAGAATGGCGCGCAGCTGCGCGAGATGGCTCGGCCGCAGCAGGTGATTGATGTCGATGAAGGCCTGTTCGGCGAGAAGGCGCAGCGCCTCGCGTTCGACGACGATGATCTCGCGCCCCAGCACGGATTCGACGCGAACCCCGTCGCTCGTGAGCTTGCGGTAGGTCGTCCGGTCGCTGCCGAGGGGAAAGAGCGGCGTGTGGCGGTAGGGCGGGATGATCTGCGTGGGCGCGTTCATCGAGGATCCTTCAACGTCGAAAGCTGGACCATCGGTGGGATGGATCGGCGCCGTTATAGGCGCTTTCGGCGCCGGTGCGGAAGCGGGGGCGCCGGCCGCGGCCGCGCGACCGCACGGCCCCGCCGGATCGCAGAAGAAGGCTACGTCATTCCTGCCGAAAAAAGCAGGACTCGGAAGACCTCGTAAGGTCTTTTGAAACCAAACCGAAAAGATGCGGCGCGCAAAGCTGAAGAAAGCTTCGAAGATGCGCGCGCAAACCCGTTCGAGAGCCGGTCTTCACAAGGAATCTCTAATGTTTTCGGGATTTGCTGGTGGACGAGGTGCCATTTGCCCATGGCCTGTGCCCTTGGAGTGAGCGTTGCGGCCGGCTCATGTCCCGCGTCGTTGATTGCCTGGTTTATGACCACGATTGGCGGCTCGTCCTGCTGGCCGGGGCGGTCTGCTTCGTTGCGAGCTTCGCCGCCGTGGGCCTGCTCCTGCGCGCCGCCCACCGCCAGGGGCCGGGCCGGATCGGGTGGCTGTTCATGGCCGGCACCGCGACCGGCCTCGGCATCTGGGCGACGCACTTCATCGCGATGCTCGCCTACAACCCCGGGCTTGCGGTCGGCTACGCCCTCCTCCCGGCCCTGCTGTCGCTTCTCGTTGCGATCGCTCTCGCAACGCTCGGCGTCGCGATCGCGGTGGCCGCGCGCATGCGCCGCGCCGCGCCGGCGGGCGGCGCGATCGTCGGGCTCGGCATGGCCGGCATGCACTTTCTCGGCATGGAAGCGATGCAGATTTCCGCCGAGATCGTCTGGCGCATCGACCTCGCCGCAGCCTCCGTCGTCCTCGGAATCGGGCTCGCGGCCGGCGCCGTCACGATCGCGCTCCGCGGGCGCGGCCTCGTTCTTTCGACGCTGCTCCTCACCATCGCGGTCCTTGGCCTGCACTTCACGGCGATGGGCGCGGTCGGCCTCATTCCGGTTCCGTTCCGGGAGGTCGATCCGTTCTGGCTGTCGCCCACCGCCGTCGCGCTGGCGATCGCCGGGGCGGCCGTCATGATTCTCGGGCTGTGCCTGAGCGGGGCGCTCGCCGACCAGCGCATCTCCGCGCGTGCGACCCAGCTCGGCGCCAAGCTGCAGGAACAGCACCGGCTGCTCGAAGCGGCGATCAACAACATGTCGCAAGGCCTCTGCATGTTCGACGCCGAGGGACGGCTCGTCGTCTCCAACCGGCGCTATGTCGAGATGTACCACCTGTCCGACGACGACGTGAGGCCGGGCGTGACGATCGAGGAGCTGCTGCGCCGGCGCGCCGCGACCGGCACCTATCCGGGCGACCTCGACAGGTACATGACCGATCTGCGGGGCGCGATCGCGAGCGGCCGCATCTCCAGCCGCCTCTCCGAGCTTCCGGACGGCCGCATGATCGTGATCCTCACCCATCCCATAGCCGGCGGCGGCTGGGTTTCGACCCACGAGGACGTGACCGAGCAGCGGCGGGCCGAGGCGCGGATCGCCTATCTCGCGCACCACGACGTCCTTACGGACCTGCCGAACCGGGCCGCCTTCAGCGAGCATCTCACGACGCTTCTCGCGAACGCCAAGGCGCGCGGCGAGCGCTTCGCCGTGTTCTGCATCGACCTCGATCGCTTCAAGGAAGTCAACGACGTGTTCGGCCATTCCGCCGGCGACGCGGTGCTGCGGGAGGTCGCCCGGCGGCTGCGCGCGGCAGCGGAAGGGGCCTATGTCGCGCGGCTCGGCGGCGACGAATTCACCGTCGTCATCGCCGACGGCCCGCAGCCCCAGGCCGCGGAGACCGCGGCCGACCGCCTCAAGGCCGCCTTCACCGAGGAGATCGAGGTCGACGGCCTGCGCCTGAAGATCGGCCTCAGCGTGGGCATTGCGGTGTTTCCCGACGACGGCGCCGATGCGACGACGCTGCTCGGCAACGCCGACGCGGCGCTCTATCGCGCCAAGGCCGACGGGCGGGGCGCGATCCGCTTCTTCGAGGCGGAGATGGATTTGCGCCTGCGCGAACGGCGGGCCCTGCAGCACGACCTGCGCGCCGCGATCGCGAACCAGGAGTTCCAGGTCTACTACCAGCCGCAGGCGCGCATCGACGGCGAGATCACCGGGTTCGAGGCCCTGCTGCGCTGGCGCCACCCGACGCGGGCGTTCGTGTCGCCCGGCGTGTTTGTCCCGCTGGCGGAGGAGAGCGGCCTCATCATCCCGATCAGCGAGTGGATCCTGCGCGAGGCCTGCCGCGAAGCCGCAAGCTGGCCGCGCCCGCTCAGGATCGCGGTCAACCTCTCGCCGGTGCAGTTCCAGCACGGCGACCTGCCCGCGCTGGTTCACAGCGTGCTGCTCGAAACCGGTCTTTCGCCCGACCGGCTCGAACTGGAGATCACCGAGGGGGTGCTGATCGGCGACTTCGCCCGCGCCGTCTCCATCCTGCGCCGGCTGAAACTGCTCGGCGTGCGCATCGCCATGGACGATTTCGGCACCGGCTATTCGTCGCTGTCGTATCTGCAGGCCTTCGCCTTCGACAAGATCAAGATCGACCACACCTTCATCTCGAACCTCGAGCGCAATCCGCAATCGCCGGCGATCGTGCGCGCGGTGATCGGGCTCGCCAAGGTGCTGCGGCTGCCCGTTCTGGCGGAAGGCGTCGAGACCGAGGACCAGCTCAAGTTCCTGGCGGCCGAAGGCTGCAACGAGGTCCAGGGCTACGTCATCGGCCGCCCGCACCCGATCGAACAATATGCGGATGTCGTCGGCCGCGCGGCGGCGCCCGCGCGGCTGGCTGCCGCCGGATGACGGCGAACCTCGGAGGCTGCGCACGCCGCGTTACGTCGTCGCCTTCCTGCGCGTTTTGTTGCGGCGCTCCCAGTAGAGCATGAAGAGCCCGCTGCCGACGATGATCAAGGAGCCGGTCCACACCCAGACGTCCGGAAACTGGCCGAAGACGACGAAGCTCAAGAGCGCCGCGCCGATCAACTGCCCGTAATTGAACGGCGAGATGAACGGCGCCGGCGCGAGTTCGAACGCGCGCACCAGAAAATAATGGCCGAAGCCGCCGAACACACCGAGCCCGACGAACAGCAACAGATGCAAAGCGGAGGCCGGCGTGACCCAGACGAACGGCAGCGGAATGCTGGTGAGAACGAAGCCCGCGAGCGCGATGTAGGTAATCGAGGTCTCCGCGCGGTCGTGCGCGGCGAGCTTGCGCGTTAGGATCTGGTAGAGCGCGGAGGCAAGCGCGCTGCCGAACACGAGGAAGGCCGCCGAATTCACGTCGCCGAAGCCCGGCCGGATCACCACGAGGGCGCCCAGAAAGCCCGCCGCCACTGCGAGCCACCGTACCCCGCCGACCCGCTCGCCGAGCAGCGCCGGCGACAGCGCCGTGACGATGAACGGCCCCGTGAAGCTGATCGCCGCCGCGGTGGTGAGCGGCACATAGTGCAGCGCCGTCATATAGATGAAAGTGGAGATGCACAGCAGCGTCGAGCGCACGAGCTGCAGAAGCGGCTGCGAGGCGACGAGCAGCCGCGCGCCTCGCCGGGGCGCAAAGGCCAGGATCATATATACTATACGAAGTGGCCGGCATAGCGGGCCCAGACGATCTCGACGATGGGGTAGTCCGCCGTGAGGTACTTCGCCGAGGCGTTGAGGAGCGGAATCAACGCCACGGCGAAGACCATGTAGAGGACGGCGCGGCCGAGATCGTCCTTCATGGCCGGCGTCCGCGGCACCGGTGGGCGAGACGCTGCACGTCAATCCTCAAGCGGAGACGGCCGGCGCATCCGGCGGCGCGATCCGAATTCGGCGATGGCGCCCCGTCGGCCCGAGGCGTTCGTGACGTCGTGCCCGCTCCGCACGTCGTGCCCGCTTTGCGGGCGGGCCCTCGGCACCGGGCGCAGCAGGGCCATCGCATTGCCTCCTGGGGTTGAATTCATGATCCGGCGATTACCCCAGGCCGGCCGGGAGCGCCAGCCCTCGGGCGGCCGCAGCGCTTCTGAACCGCCGGGTCCTGACGGCCGACTGATTTTCCGCTAGGATCCCGCCTGGGCGGAAGAGATCGCGCCGGCTGGTGTTCACAAGGCGGCAAGTCCGGGAGATGGAGAATGCGCATAGTATCAACCGTTGCGGCGGCAGCGGCTTTCGTGGCCGCCTACGCCGTCAGCGAGGCGGAGGCCGCGCGCTGGTGCGCCTACAACAGCTACGGGGTGCTCGGCTGCGGCTTTCGGAGCGCGCAGGAGTGCAAGCGGACGGTGGGCCGGCAGGGCGTGTGCCGACGCGAGGTCGCCTATCGTCACGCCGCTCCGTTCGACCCTGACAGGCTGCCCGGCCAGATCTATCCGTCGCGCCCCTACTGGGCCGCGCCCGGCGAATGCTTCCTGGACGACGGCTACGGCCGCTTCCGTCCCTGCAGCGGCGGCGGCGACGGCGGCGGCGGGATGCGATGATAGCCTCAAGCCTGCGGGCCGATGGCCTGCGCGCCTGAGGCCTCTGCCTTGCGCGGGTGCGCCGTTGTGACGCGCCCGCGGAGAGTGGCATCGCGGCCCTCGAAAACCGATTATCCGCCCCCGATATGAGCATGGCCCGAGTCTCGGGCTTCGGGAGGCTGCAATGATGCGTTTTCACCTGCGACCCCTGTTGGCCATCGTGGGTCTGCTTGCCGTCCTGGCCATGATCGCGACCGCGGCGGACGCCCGCCCCGGCGGAAGCGGCGGGATCGGCAGTCGCGGCTCGCGCACCTTCAGCGCGCCGCCGGCAACGCGAACCGCGCCCACGCCGGCCAAGCCCATCGAGCGCACGCTGACGCAGCCGACCCAGCCCACGACCGCGGCCGGCGCGGCCACCGCCGCCGGCGCGGCGGCAAGGCCGGGGCTCTTCAACCGCCCGGGCTTTCTCGGCGGCCTCGCGGCCGGTTTCCTGGGCGCCGGCCTGCTCGGCCTCCTCTTCGGGCATGGCTTGTTCGGCAATCTCGCCGGGTTCGCTTCGGTGCTGGGCCTCCTGATCCAAATCGGGCTGGTCGCGGCCGTCGCCTGGCTCGCCTGGAACTGGTGGCAGCGCCGCTCGCAGCCGCAGCCGGCGCTCGCCGGCGCGGGGGCGGACTCCGGTCCGCAGCCGCTGCGCCGGATCGACCTCGCCCCGCAGGCGGGCGGCTCGTCGCACGCCCGACAGGCGGCCGCGCCCTCCGCGCCGACCGACGAGATCGGCCTCACCCCTGCCGATTATGATGCCTTCGAGCGCCTGCTCGGCGAGATCCAGACCGCCTATGCGGCCGAGGACTTGGCGGCGCTGCGCGCGCGCGTGACGCCGGAAATGCTCTCCTATCTGTCCGAGGAACTGAGCGAAAACTTAAGCCGCGGCGTCGTCGCCGCCGTGTCGGGCGTCAAGCTGCTGCAGGGCGATCTGGCGGAAGCCTGGCGCGAGGGCGACAGGGAATACGCCACCGTGGCCATGCGCTACGAGATGGTCGACCAGCTCCTCAATCGCACGACGCGGGAGATCGTCGAGGGCGAGCCTACGCCGGTGGAGGTGACGGAACTGTGGACCTTCGTGCGCGTCCGGGGCGGCCAGTGGCTGCTGTCCGCGATCCAGCAGGTCGAGTCCTGAACCCATCGCGCGCCCCGCGCGCAGGCTCGGGAAGGGCCTGCCGAAAAGAATTTCGCTCGTCCCAATGCAAATTACAGACGGCCCGGAGTGCGGCTCCGGGCCGTTTTGTCTGACGGCTCCCTGCTTCCAGAACGAAAGCGGTCAGTTGAGTCCGCCAAGAAGCCAGACGAGCAAGATGATCGGAAGTGGAATGCCGATCAGCCACAGCAGCAACCCCCGGGCCATTGCCTCATCTCCTCCGTAGCTACCTTTGCGGAAACGGTGAGGTGCGGAGGATTGTTCCGCGCCCGGCGGTTCTGTTTCCGCAGCCCGTTTCCGCCCTGTCCCGCAAGTGTTCAGCCCTGTTCCCCACCCGCTGGCCGCGCCTCGCCGTGTCCGCGCCGTCGCGCCATTTTTCGAAAAACTCGTTGCGGGCGAGGGACATCGCCGCCTGCGCAGCCCCGCGGTCGCGGCGGACCCTGGCATGCATTGCCCTCCGCCCTGGAACCAAACCCGGCCGAGGTCCATTGGGTAGGCATCATACCGACCCGATCCTTGGGTACGCATCCCAACAATGCGGAGGTGAATTATGAGGAAGACCCTGATGGCGCTTGCGGCGGCCGGATCCCTTGCCACTGCGACCGTTTACACCCCGAGCCAGGCGCAGGCGACGCCGTGGTGGGTGGCGCCGGCCATCGTCTTCGGCACGATCGGCGGCCTCACCCTGGGCGCCGCGATCGCCCAGCCCTATTACGATCCGCGCGTTCCGGCCGCGGCCTACCCGGTTGCGCCGTCGGCGAGCGCAGGCGCCGTGTATGTGCGGCCGACGTCGAGCTGCTACATCACCAGGGAGTGGATCGGCGGTCGGATGCGGCGGGTCGAGGTCTGCCAATAAGAGGCCCGATCGGCCGTTTCGACAGCCGAGAGTCGCCCCGGGCAACCGGGGCGACTTTCCGTTTACGTCAACTGTAATCGAGCTTGAGCGGCGGCCGCACCGTCGCGGGGTCAATCCGGCTGCGGCGGCGGGGGGTGGCGCCGGTCGGCCGACCCTAAGTCCGGCTGCCGGCGCGGCGCCGTTCGGCCGATCTCCCAGGTCGATATCTCCTTGATCGAACGGGGGGACTGATCTCCATTAGGTCGAGACGGTGCAAGGCGCTATGATGCCGCCTACGATGCCGCCCGCGCCTCATCGACGAGGGCGGGCGGGCGCATCCGATGCTCTTTCTCGCCAGGGAGCATCCCATTTTCCCGCAAGGGAGCATCCCATGTCGGACGCTCGCACCGCGCAACAGCCGGCAACGACCCCCTCCCCAAAGCCCATCGACCCGGGCGCCCGCATCGGCCATGTGCACCTCAAGGTGGCCGACCTCGAGCGCGCCCTCGGATTCTATTGCGGCGTTCTCGGCTTCACGCTGATGCAGCGGATGGCCGGCGCCGCCTTCGTGTCCGCCGGCGGCTACCACCACCACATCGGCCTCAACACCTGGGAAAGCCTGAACGCAGGCCCGCCGCCCCGGGGCACGACAGGGCTCTATCACGTCGCCATCCTCTATCCCACCCGCGCGGCGCTGGCCGACGCGCTGCGGCGACTGATGGCGGCCGGCATTCCCCTCGAGGGCGCGAGCGACCACGGGGTGAGCGAGGCGCTCTATCTGCGCGACCCCGACGACAACGGCGTGGAGCTTTATCGCGACCGCCCGCGCGAGGAATGGCCGCGCGCCCCGGACGGGTCGCTGGCGATGGTGACCCAGCCGCTCGACCTCGCGGATCTGCTGCGCGAACCGCCTCCGTGACCGGACGGCCGGGTTGCGGCTCCAGCGATACGTTAGGAGGCCGATTTAATATGTTGTCGCGATTCACGCTTTGGCGCCCCGGGATGTGACGTGACCCGTCCGCAATCGGCGCGGCGACGCGGAGGTCCATGGCCCGCCCCGGATGTCGCTGCGCCCCATCCGGGCTACCTGCCACGGTGAACTTTGGTCCCGTTCCCCGGATGTCGCTGCGCTCCATCCGGGCTACCTGCCACGGTGAACTTTGGTCCCGTTTCCCGGATGTCGCTGCGCCCCATCCGGGCTACCTGCCACGGTGAACTTTGGTCCCGTTCCCCGGATGTCGCTGCGCTCCATCCGGGCTACCTGCCACGGT
>JADGHE010000065.1 GCA_019689555.1 Variibacter sp.
CCCCCCTCGCGGGCTGCCGCGTCGACAAACTCCGCGAAACGCTCGACGCCGGCCCAACTCCCCCTCGCGGCTGCCCTCGCCGACAAGCCTCACGAAACGCTGGGCGCCAAGGCATCCCCCCCTCGCGGGCTGCCGCGTCGACAAACTCCGCGAAACGCTCGACGCCGGCCCAACTCCCCCTCGCGGCTGCCCTCGCCGACAAGCCTCACGAAACGCTGGGCGCCAAGGCATCCCCCCTCGCGGGCTGCCGCGTCGACAAACTCCGCGAAACGCTCGACGCCGGCGGGCCGCCCCTGCGGCTGCCGCGCCAGAAAGCCCCATGCCACGCTCAAAAGCACGACGCCCGGCGACGGAGCCGCCGGGCGCCGCAATTTGAAGCAGAGCGTTCGCGTCACTCGGCCGGCTGCATTCTCCCGGTCTGCGGCTTGGCGGCGGCGCCCCCGGTGCGCGCCAACTCCTCCTGCAGCCACAGACTGTGGTGCTCCTTGGCCCAGTTGACGTCGACGTTGCCGGTGCCCATCGCCTCGAACGCGCCTTCCATGCCGATGGTGCCGATATAGATGTGCGCGAGCATCGCGGCCACGAACAGAACCGCCACGAGCCCGTGCAGCATCTGCGCGGTCTGCATCCCCGCAATGGTCGTTCCGTAGAACGGGAACATGAGGATGTACCCGGTGACGGCGACGATCAGGCCCGCGAGGACCACGACCCAGTAAATGAACTTCTGGCCGGCATTGAACCGGTACGCCGGCGGATGGTCGTTGCCGATGAGCCCGCCGCCGCGGCGGATCCACTCGAGATCGGTGCGGTTCGGGATGTTCCCTGCGATCCACATGAGGAAGATCGCGACCACGCCGACCGTGAAGGGGAAGCTCAGGAAATTGTGCGCATACTTCGCGAGCTGCGACCAGGCGGCGAAGGCGTCCGGGCCGATCAGCGGAAGGAGCAGCCGCTTACCGAAGGTGACGTTGAGCCCGCTGACGGCGAGGATGATGAAGCAGGTCGCCGTCATCCAGTGGATGAACCGCTCGAAGGCGTTGAAGCGCACGATCGTGCGTCCCGAGCGCCCGCCCTCGATGCGGATCATGCCGCGCCAGAGATAGAAGGCCACGATCGCCACGAGCATGCCGAGGATGGCGATCCCCCCGATCCAATACAGCGTGACCTCTTGGAAGTGCCGCCAGTCGCGCCCCGCCGGCTGCTCGATGACGCAGGCCTTCTGATCGGGCAGCGTGCAGCGCCCGCCGATGCGGTCGAGCTGCGAGAGCAGTTGATCCTCCTTCACGGCGCTGGCGGTGGGGTTGACCGACGTCGGCTGCTGCGGCTGCTGCGCAGAAGCCGGCATGGCCAGCGCCGCGACGCACGCCAGCGCCAACACGCCGACGAGGATGCGAACACGCCCGATCAGCCTCGCCATCATCATGTCCTCCGTGCCAATTGCTGCGGCTCCCGTTTCCCCCTCGGCCCCGCGGAGGCGTGGAGGGAGGCCCCTCCTTTCGCGGTCACGCGTTCCTCGCGCCGCGCGCCACGCGCCGCGCGCCACGCCCCTCGGAGCGAAAGGTTCGCCGTCACGAGGCGATCGTCTCGCGATACGCCGTCTTCCATCCCCAGGCGCCCGATCCGTAGCCGCGCTTCACCACCCGCTCCTTGTAGATCTGGGCAATGATCTCGCCGTCGCCGGCGAGCAGCGCCTTGGTCGAGCACATTTCCGCGCACAGCGGCAGCTTGCCTTCCGCCAAGCGGTTCGCGCCGTATTTGGCGTACTCGGCCGGGCTGCCGTCGGCCTCCGGCCCGCCCGCGCAATAGGTGCACTTGTCCATCTTGCCGCGCGTGCCGAAGTTGCCGACCCGCGGATACTGCGGCGCGCCGAACGGGCAGGCATAGAAGCAGTAGCCGCAGCCGATGCACAGGTCTTTTGAGTGCAACACGACGCCGTCGGCGGTCGTGTAGAAGCAGTTCACGGGGCAGACGGCCGCGCACGGCGCGTCCGTGCAGTGCATGCACGCCATCGAGATCGAGCGCTCGCCCGGCTTGCCGTCGTTGATGGTGACGACGCGCCGCCGGTTGATGCCCCACGGCACTTCGTGCTCGTTCTTGCAGGCCGTCACGCACGCGTTGCACTCGATGCAACGGTCGGCGTCGCAGAGAAACTTCATCCGAGCCATTGTCGAGCCTCCCTTACGCAGCCTTGATCTGGCACAGCGTGACCTTGGTTTCCTGCATGCCGGTCACGGGATCGTAACCATAGGTCGTCACGGTGTTCACGCTTTCGCCGAGCACGATCGGGTCCGCGCCCTTCGGGTACTTGCCGCGCTGATCGACGCCCTGGAACCAGCCGGCGAAGTGGAACGGCATCCAGGCGACGCCCTTGCCCACCCGTTCGGTCACGAGCGCCTTCATGCGGCAGGCCTTGCCGGCCGGCATTTCCGGCCCCCAGACGAAGACCCAGCCGCCGTCCTTGATGCCGCGTTCCGCCGCGTCGGCCGGATTGATCTCGATGAACATGTCCTGCTGCAGTTCGGCGAGCCACTTGTTGGAGCGGGTCTCCTCGCCGCCGCCCTCGTATTCGACGAGGCGGCCCGAGCTCAGGATGATCGGGAACTGCTTGGCGATCCCCTTCTCCACCGCCGCCTTCTGCACGTCGAAGCCGAGATTGGGCACGCGGAACTGCACGGCGTTCGGCAGCGTCGGATACTTGGCGACGAGCTCCGGATAGGGCGAGTATATCGGCTCGCGGTGCACCGGAATCGGATCCGGCAGGCCGAAGGCGTTCGCCCGCGCCTTGCCGTTCCCGTAGTGGATGCAGCCGTGCTTCATCGCCACGCGCTGGATCCCACCCGACAGGTCGATCGCCCAGGAGACCGCGTCGGGATTGTTGCCGCCGATGCGCTCGATGGTCGCGCGTTCCTCCTCGGTGAGGTCCGCGTCCCACCCCAGCTTCTTGAGCACGCCGTAGGTGAACTCCGGATAGCCGTCCTGGATCTCGGAGCCCAGCGAATAGGACCCTTCGGCGAGCAGGCTGACCCCGTTGCGCTCCACGCCGAAGCGGGCGCGGAAGGTTCCGCCGCCGTCCATGACGTGAAGATTGGTGTTGTAGAGCGTGTGCGTCCCGGGGTGACGCAGCTCCGGCTTGCCCCAGCACGGCCACGGCAGGCCGTAGTAGTCGCCGCCGACCTCCGGATCGTCCTTGGGCGCGCGCAGCGTAACGAGGTCGAACTTCGCCTGGTTGCGCATGTGCGCCTTGAGGCGCTCGGGCGACTGGCCGCAGTAGCCCGTGGACCAGCCGCCGCGGTTGATTTCGCGGAGGATGTCCTCCGGCACCGGCCGGTTGTTCTCGACCTTGATGTTCTTGAACATCTCCTCGGCGAAGCCGAGCTTCTTCGCGAGGAGATAGATGGCCTCGTAGTCGTCCTTCGATTCGAAGATCGGCTTCACGATCTGCTCGCCCCATTGCAGCGAGCGGTTCGAGGCCGTGCGCGAGCCGGACGTCTCGAACTGCGTGCAGATGGGCAGGAGGTAGGTGTTGTCCTTGCGCTCGCCCAGCACCGCCCAGGTGGTCGGGTGCGGGTCGCCCACCACGAGAAGATCGAGCTTCTCCAGGCCCTTGGCCGCTTCCGGCATGCGGGTGATGGTGTTGCCGCCGTGGCCGAATACGATCATGGCCTTGAGGTTGTCCCTCTGCCGCACCTGATCCTTCGGCAGCAGCGTCGCGTCGAACCAGCGGGTCGAGGGAATGCCGGGCGCCTCCATCATCTGCTTGGACTCGAAGCGCGCCTGCATCCAGCTGTAGTCGACCTCCCAGACTCGGCACCAGTGCCGCCACGCGCCCTCGGCGAGGCCGTAATAGAGCGGCAGCGTCACGATATCGAGGCCGAGGTCGGTCGCGCCCTGCACGTTGCAGTGGCCGCGGAAGATGTTCGCGCCGTTGCCGAAGCCGCCGACATTCCCGGTGGCGAGCAGCAGGATGCAGCTCGCCCGCACCGTCGCCGTGCCGGTCGTGTGCTGGGTCTGGCCCATCGCCCAGATCAGGCAGGCGGGCTTTTCCTTGGCGAACTTCTCGGCGATGCGCTTGAGCTGCTCACCCGGAATGCCGGTGATGCGCTCGACCTCCTGCGGATTGTATTTCTCGACCTCCTTGCGGACGTCGTCCAATCCGTACACGCGCTGGCGGATGAATTCCTTGTCCTCCCAGCCGTTCTGGAAGATGTGCCAGAGCATGCCGTAGATGACCGCGATGTTCGTGCCCGGCCGCTGGCGCGCATATTCGGTCGCGTGCGCGGCGGTGCGGGTCATCCGCGGGTCGATGACGATCCAGTTGGCGCGGTTGAGCTCCTTGCCCTCGAGGATGTGCTGCAGCGACACCGGATGCGCCTCGGCGGGATTGCCGCCCAGGAAGACGATCGTCTTCGAATTCCGGATGTCGTTGTAGCTGTTGGTCATCGCGCCGTAGCCCCAGGTGTTGGCCACGCCCGCGACGGTGGTCGAGTGGCAGATGCGCGCCTGGTGGTCGACGTTGTTCGTGCCCCAGAAGGCGGCGAGCTTCCGGTAGAGATACGCGCCCTCGTTGGAGAACTTCGCCGAGCCCAGCCAATAGACCGAGTCGGGGCCGGACTTGGCGCGGATCTCCATCAGCTTGTCGCCGATCTCGTTGATCGCCTGATCCCAGGAGATGCGCGTCCACTGCCCGTTGACGAGCTTCATCGGATAGCGCAGGCGGCGGTCGCCGTGCACGAGTTCGCGCACGGCAGCGCCCTTCGCACAATGCGAACCGCGGTTGATGGGGCTCTCCCAGCCCGGCTCCTGCCCGATCCAGACGCCGTTCGCCACTTCGGCGACCACGGTGCAGCCGACCGAGCAATGCGTGCAGATGTTCTTGCGAAGGGTCACCTGCGCGCCGGCGGGCGGCGGCGGACCGGCCTTGGCCTTGCGCACGCTGCCGAGCGGCAGCGTGCCGAGCGCGGCGAGCGAGCCCGCGACGAATCCCGAGCGACGCAGGAAGGTGCGGCGGTCCATCCCGCCGGCGGATTGAGCGGCGAGCGCGGCGGCGAGCGTGCTGCGGCGCGTGTCGCGATTGGCCCTCTTGATCAGCACGGCGTCACCTCCTCACTTCGTCGGATAGCGGTTGACCCGGTAGAACGTCTTCACGTGATCGGTCTCCTTGTACCGGGCCTTCCGCTTTTCGTCGGGATTTTCCGTGTCCGCCTGCGCAGCCGTGGCGAGCGGACTTGCGGCCGCTATCGCGCCGGCGCCCAATCCGAGCGCCCGCAGAAAATCGCGCCGACCGACCGTCCTCTTGTCGTCATGCTGCATCGTCGTTTCTCCCGTCCACTCCGCCTCGACCCTCACGACGCGAGCGCGAAAGCTTCGTTTTCGATGTCCATGAACACGTGGCCGAGCTGCCCCACCGCACGATAGAACTTAGCAGCCTCGGCCTGCTCGAGATCGGCGAAGAACCGGCCCATCCACGGCTTGACGTGCCGTTCGAAGACGACGCGATCGTCGCCCGGCGCGCCGAGCGCGCCGCTCACCAGGCCGGACATGATTTCGCACAGGATCGCGGCATGGTCCTCCGGCTCGAACAGGCCTTCGGCGCGCTCGATGCCGATTCGCGCGAGATCCTCGCGCAGACGCGCGAGCGGCCGCTCGTAGAGGAAGCCGGTGAGATAATAGGAGCCGTAGGGCACGAGCTCGCCGCGCCCAAGCCCGATGAAGAGCTCGAAGAATTCGCGCTGCACGAGATCGGCGTTGGTGCGCGACGCGGCGTCGGCGAGCGCGGCATGGGCGGCGCCGAGCGGACTCGCGTCGCCACGCAGACTCGCGAGCCGCTCGAGCATCCCGGCGTCCGGCGCACGCGCAAGCAATGTCGCGAGCAGGGCGTATTCCTCCGCCCGCGCCGCATCCACCTCGTCGAGATCCGTTTCGTCGAGATCCGTCATGACGGCAGGTCGGCCGTAAAGGCCAGAACGCATGATCGTGCGATCGACGTCGGACCCCGCGACTGCGAGCACGCCTTCCGCAGACATCCGGCGCCGCATCGACACCGACGGCTGAGCAATGCCGATTCTCCGTGCAGGTTCGGTAACGCCGCCCGCGGCACGAAGCGCTTCTTCCACTCCGGGTTCGCGCATGCCGCCCTCCCGGCGTCATTCGCCGTTCTTAATTGGAACTAATTAAACCTCGCTAAATCTCGGGGTCAATAGAAGTTTCCTCAAAGTCGGCTACTGCGGCAGTGCGCCGCCGTGTCGTCGCGTCGAAGATTGTGCAGTGCGGCGTGACGAAGTTTCGTTGTGCGTCGCAGCATGCGACGATGCCGCATCGGATCGGTTCTCTTGCGCGGACGCGTCATCGCCCGAAGGGCGCGGCGCGTTCGATGCGCGGCCCGCACTCTCGTCGCGCGGGGCGAGCGTCGCATCGGCCGCATCGGAGAACGACTCGCGCTGCGGCGCGGCCGCGTCGGCCGCCGCGACCTGCGCGACCGGCGCTTCGCCAGCCTCCGACTCGTCCGTTCCGTCGCGGAGAATCTGCGCGAGCAGGCGCCGCGCCTCCTCCGGCGACAGCGATGGCGCAAAGCCCGGAATCTCTTCCGGCGCGGTGAAGTCCCACGCGTTCTCGGCGAGGCCCTTGAAATTGCGAATCGTCGGATCGGCGAGCCAGGCGCGGCGCAGCGCCGCGCGCTTGATTTCGAGCGGAACGCCGGCCTGCAGGAAGGGCCGGATGTCGGTCGCCGGGCCGATCGACTCGATCGGCGGAAGCGACGGGGCAGAGGGCGGCTCGAGGCGCTCTCCCTCGGCGGTCGCGGGGCTTGCGACCTTTTGTCCCTGCCGCCGCGCCGACTCCGCTTCGGGCGACGGCCGGTTCGACTCGAAGGCCGGCTGATCGGTCGCGGATTCGGCCGTGTCCGAAGGAGCGGGCGGAGCCGTCTGTTCCGGCTCGCTCGCGCGCCGTGGCGTCGGGCGCGCGCCCGTGCGCTTGAGGCGGGACCAGCGCGAAAAAAAGCCCTCGCTCATGACGAGCCGTCCCCCGTCCGGCCGCGCCGGCCGAGCGCCTCGGGATCCGCACGATCACGCTGCCGCTTGAAGAAGGGCCGCTCGACATGATGCGTCGCGACGAAGCGCGCCACCGCCTCCTGGATGGACTGCGGCATCGGCACCGACTCGACGAGATCCGAGCCGGCTTCCGTGAGCGCCTCGCCCTCGGCCGGATCGGCCGTCACCGCGAGGATGTCGTAGGGCGGAAAGACGCCGGTCGGCCGCAGCGCGAGCCACAGCGAAGGGGTGTCGGAGCGGAGATTGTGGAGGTAATTGGCCGTTTCCGTGCGATACAATGCGATGTCGGCCGCTCCCACGTAATAGAGCGCCAGATTCTCGTCGCCTTCGAGCCGCGTCCAAGGCGCAGTTTCCGGCTCGCCGACGAGAACGCTCACGGGGCGCCACACGTAATCCGCCCACGGACTCGTCGCCTTGCGTCGCTCGACGACGACGCCCACGCGGATTCGCAGGAGAGGCTCGACGCTCAACTCACCGCCTCCACCGACAGCGGCAACCCCACCAGAAGGTTCTGCGGTTTCATGCGCAGCGCGCGGCCCTCGGTCATGGCCAGCAGGAGGTAGACCGGCTGGCCCTCCAGCACGGCCCGCGCGACATGCGCATCGCGGAAGGTGAGCGCGAACAGTCCGACGATGCGAGACAGCGTCGCGCTGTCGAGCTCCTCGCCGTGCCACAGACGGTCGCCGATCCGGGTGCCTTCCGCATCGAGCCCGACGTACCAATTCAAGCGCGCATCGCGCACCTCGGTCAACGGCTCGACGGCGACCTCGACCGCGAGCATATGGCGCACCCAGATCGCGATGACCTCGGCGAGCGCGGCAAGGCCCCGGCGGCCGGCGGTGAGGTCGAGCGCCATGTCGAAGCGGTCGCTGCGGTCGAAATAGCTCTCCGCATTGGCCTCGCCGAGCACGTCGATTCCGCCGAAGGCCGGCAAGCCGAGCATCGCGGCGAGCGGAGAGGGCGGCCCGCCGCCGGCGCTGTTTACGATCTCCTCGTCCGCCGCGATCAGCGAGCCTTCGTGGAAGGTGAGGATCTGCGGACGGAAGAAGAGCTCGGCCGCGCGCAGCATGAAGGCGTCCGCGCAGCCGTCGAGGGCGTTGCGCAGGATGAGGTGCACGAGCTGATTGATGAAGAGCGGCGGCGTGCGTCCGGCGCCCTCCCGCGCGAAGGCGAGATAGGCGGCCTCGAGCGTGCGGTGGCGCAGCAGATGATTGCGGAAGGCGATCATGACCTCCCAGTTCTCGCGCGCATCGGCATCCGCGAGACGGCCGATGTCGTCCCGCGAGACGCGACGGCGCGGTTCGGCGAGCAGCGCCGCATGCAGCGCCCGCTCGGCGGGGCAGGCCTCGGGCGGCGGCGCGAGCTCGGGACGGGCGAGGTAGGCGCGAATGAGGTCGTCGGTCGCCACGAGGCCTCCGCCCTCGTCGCGATCGACGAGGTGATGTCCGCTCGACAGCCAGAAGTCCTTCACGGCTGCTCCCCGCGCGCAAGATCGACGAGAAGGATCGTCTCCCCCTCCTCGTCTCCCGCGTCGTCCTCGACCTCCACGAAGGTGAAGACCCGGGCGGGCCGCAAACCCTCGCGCGGCCGCAGCGTACGGAAAGTCTCCCGGATCGCGTCGCCTTCGCTGCTGCGGTGCAGGGCGACCAGCGTGCCCGGCGGGTGCTCGGACAGGGAGGCCGCGAAGTCGATCTCCGCCTCGGCGGCCTCGCGCGCGGCGGCGGGATCGGGCGCCCCGAGACGGGCGAGGAAACTTTGGGCGAGCTGTTCCACCGCCGCCGCACGGTCCGCCTCGCTGGCATCGACCACCTGCACCAGGGTGGACCATCCGAAGCTCGCGACTCCCAGGAATCCGTTGCGAAAGGCCGCGCGCGCCTTGCCGGTGAGCGTCGCCGGGTCGCAGTCGGCAAACATGAAGCCGCCGCTGACGGCCCATTCGCCCGGTTCGGCCGCGCTGTCGAAGACGAATGTGTCCGATGCGTCGAGCCGGATCGTGCGCAGGAGCTTCACAGCTTCGGCCCTCCCGTCTCGCGGTCGAGCCAGGCGACCTCGGTGAGCCGCGGCAGCAGGCTGCGCCGCTCGCCGTCGGCTTCGCCGGCCCGCCGCAGCATGAGATCGCCGTTCTCCGCGATCGCGCCCCGGAGCCCGAATTCGAGCGGAAGCCTTTCGAGATAGGCCTTGGCGACGGCGGAAAAGCCTCGCTCCTGCCAAGCGTCCAGCAGCGTCAGGAAATGCCGCGCGAAGCTCGCGACGAGCTGTCCGGTTCCGAGGTCTTCGAAGCCTTCGTCTTCGAGCGCGGAGCTCGTGGGATGCAGGCCGGGCTCGATCGGCTCCATCACGGCGGTGCGGACCGTGGCGCCGAACACCAGCCAGGCCGGCGCGGCATCCTCCGCGGCGTCGGCCGGCCAGGCGAGACGCCCGCCGCCGACCAGGGCGCCGTCCACCAGCACGACGTCCGGCCAATCGAATTGAATGAGCTTGTTGGGCGGCGCGTGCACCGCGAGCGCATCGGCGAGCGCGGCCATGCCGGCATAGACGGTGCGGCGCGCGGTGCGCAGCGCCTCGTCGGGCTCGAGAACGAGCGCGAATTCGACGAGATCGAACCGCCCCGCCAGCACCAGCGTGCCCGCACCGTCCTCCGGCGCGATGCGGACCGCGTGGGCGAACGCGTCCCCGATCTCGCGCAGCGTCACGAGCCGATAGGGCGGCGGCAGGTCGATCTGCGGGCCGTAGGGCGAGCGCAGGCGAATACGCGGGTCGAGCGACAATTTGGCCCTCGCGGGCTTTCCGTGTCAGATTGGAGTGATTATAGGTCAATCGCGTTCGAAACCAGACTCGTTCGGCCGGCCGGACGCCAGTGCGGTGCGGGGGACCCCATGGGGACGGAGCGCAGGATTCTCCTCTGCTCGTGCGAAGACACGATGGCCCCCGACGCCGAGGCCGTCCGCAAGGTTTGCCGCGGCGCAAAACTCGTCACCGGTCGCCAGTTCTGCCGCGCCGAGCTCGCGCGCGCGCAGGAGGCCCTCGCGGGCGACGCCGCGGTCACCGTCGCCTGCACGCAGGAAGCGCCGCTCTTCTCCGAAATCGCCGAGGAGGCCGGGGCGACGGAGGTCGCCTTCGTCAATGTGCGCGAGACCGCAGGCTGGAGCGCGGACGGTGATGCGGGTCCGAAGATCGCGGCGCTGATCGCGGCGGCCGCGGAGCCGATGCCGGAGACGCCGCTCGTCTCGCTCACGAGCGAGGGCGTCGTCCTCGTCTACGGCCGCGACGAACAGGCGATCGAGGCCGCGAAACTGCTGCAGGACCGCCTCGACGTCACCGTGCTGCTCACGAAGCCCGACGAGATCGCGCCGCCGCGCGTGACGCATTTTCCGATCGTGAAAGGCACGATCCGCAGCGCCAGGGGTTACCTCGGCGCATTCGAGATCACGGTCGACGAGTACGCGACGCACGCGCCTTCGTCCCGCGCGCGCCTCGTCTTCGGTCCCGGGCGCGACGGCGCCGTGTCGCGCTGCGACATCCTGCTCGATCTCTCCGGCGGCGCGCCCTTGTTTCCCGCCGCCGATCTGCGCGACGGCTATCTGCGCGCCGATCCGCGCGATCCGGCCGCCGTGCTGCGTGCGGTGCTGAAGGCGGGGGACCTCGTCGGCACCTTCGACAAGCCGCGCTACGTCGCATTCACAGCCGATCTTTGCGCGCATGCGCGCTCGGGCATCGTCGGCTGCCACCGCTGCCTCGATCTGTGTCCCACGGGAGCCATCGCGCCGGCTGGCGATCACGTGGCGATCGATCCGCAGATCTGCGCGGGCTGCGGCCAGTGCGCCGCCGTCTGCCCCACCGGCGCGGCCGCCTACGCGCTGCCGCCCGCCGATGCGCTGTTGCGCAGGCTGCGCACGCTGCTCCTCGCCTACCGGGAGGCGGGCGGGCGCGACCCGATCGTGCTGATCCACGACGGAGAGCACGGCGCAGCCCTCATCGACGCGCTCGCGCGTTACGGCGACGGCCTGCCGGCCAATGTGCTGCCCGTCGAGGTGAACGAGGTGACGCAGGTGGGCCTCGAGGCGATCGCGGCCGCCTTCGCCTACGGCACGACGGCGATGCGATTCCTGCTGCGGGCGAGGCCGCGACACGATGTCACGGGGCTCGTCAAGACGCTCGCCTTGGCGGAGCCGATTCTGGTCGGCCTCGGATTCGGCAGCGAGCGCGTGGCCGCGATCGAGACCGACGATCCGTTCGCGCTCGGCGAGGCATTGCGGGCGATCCCGCGGGCCGCGGGCGCATCCCGCCCGGCGACGTTCCTCCCGGTCGGGGGAAAGCGCGAAGTGCTGCGGTTCAGCCTGCGCGAGCTGCATCAGGCGGCGCCGCAGCCGGTGGACGTCGTCGCCCTGCCGGAGGGTGCGCCCTTCGGAACCATCGAGGTCGCGACGGAAGGCTGCACGCTCTGCCTCGCCTGCGTCTCGGCGTGCCCGACCGGCGCGCTGCGCGACAATCCCGAGCGGCCGATGCTGCGTTTCGTCGAGGACGCCTGCGTGCAGTGCGGCCTCTGTCAGGCGACCTGCCCGGAGAAGGTGATCCGCCTCAGGCCGCAGATCGACTTCCGCGCCGCCACGGCGGCGCCGCGGCTCATCAAGGAGGAGGAGCCGTTCGCGTGCATCCGGTGCGGCAAACCGTTTGGCGTGAAAAGCACGATCGAGCGCGTGGCCGCGAAGCTCGAAGGCCGCCACTGGATGTTCAAGGATTCGGCGAAACGGCTCGAACTCCTGCGCATGTGCGAGGATTGCCGCATCGTCGCCGTCACCGAGGAATCGCTCGATCCATACGAGGCGACGCCGCGCCGGCCGCGCACGACGGACGATTACCTGCGCGAACGCGAGGAACGGGAGCGCCAAGGCAAGGCGTAGGCGCGGCTTTCCGCGCCCGCCGGCCTCCGGGGGTTTCCCCGCGCGTCTGCCTTCGACGTCCGTCGACACGCCGCCGCACCGCCGCGCTACTTCGGCTGCGTCGCGCGTTCCAGAAATTCGACGAGCGCCTTGCGGTCCTCCGGCGAGCCGATGCGTTGCTCGGGCATCTTGGTGCCCGGCGTGTAGGCGGCCGGGCCCACCTCGAACAGTTTCGCGACCGTCTCCGGCGTCCAGACGATGTCGAGCTTCGTGAGCGCCTCGGAGAAATTGTAGCCCGGCAGCGTCGCGATCCTGCGGCCGAAGATCCGATGGAGCGTGGGGCCGGCGCGGTTGCCTTCGTCGGGCGTGAGTGTGTGGCAGGCCACGCATGCGCGGAAGACCTCCGCTCCCCGATCGCCCGCGTAGGCGGCGAGCGGGTCCTCGGGCGCGCCGAGCGCCACCGTGCCGACGGGCTCGCCGGTCAGCGCGTCCCACCGGCGGATCACGCGATCTGCGCCGCCCGTGAGCAGCGTGCGGCCATCGGGAAAAAAGGCGACGGACCACACGGGCATGCCGGGCCCGAGGAGCGTGCGCGCAACCTTGCGCGTACGGCGCTCGATGACGGCGACGGAGCCGCGCACGCCCGCGGCCGCGAGGAGGGCGCCGTCGCGCGTGACGGCGAGCGAGACCACCGGCGTCGTCTGCGCTTCGATCGCGTCGCGAAGCTCGCCCTCCGGCCCGAGGACATAGACGCGCCCGTCGGCGCCCGCCGCGGCGATTTCGCCGTCGGGCGCGACCGCGACGGCATTGAGCGGCGCCGGCAGCGGGATCACCCGCGCCTCGTCGCCCCTCCAGATGCGCAGCGTCGCATCGTAGCCCGCGCTGACGGGCCGACCGTCCGGCAGGAAGGCCACGCCGTTGACGTTCTGCTCGTGCCCCGTGAGGACGCGCGGCGCGCCGCCCCTCAGCGCCCAGAGCCGCACCGTGCGATCCCACGATGCGGAGGCGAGCGTCGCCCCGTCGGGCGAGACCGCAAGCGCCACGACCGGCCCCTCGTGGCCTTCGAACACCGTTGCCGGGCGCTCTGCGCCCGGAACCCACACGGCGATGCGTCCGTCTTCCCCGGCGGTGACGAAACGGCCGTCGGGGAGGATCGCGACCGCGTTCACCGCGCTGTCGTGAGAGCGGAGCACCTGGTCGGCGGTGTTGCGCACAAGCGACCAGCGGATCACGGACGTGTCGAAACTGCCGGAGATCGCCGACCTGCCGTCCGGCGCGACCGCGACCGCACGCACCGGCCCGCCGTGCCCGCGCAGCTGCGCCTGCACCGGGGAAGCGGCGATGGACGCGACGAGCGCCGCCCCCACGCCGACGGCGAGAAGTCGTGACCCGCAACGAACAGCAATCATCAATCGGTTCATGACTCTCGACGCTTCCCGCGGCCCGACCCGCCGTCTGCCGGTCCGACGCGGCGCGACGCCACGGCACGGTCGACCGAAACGGCAGACCCGCTCGGCGCCTCCCTGCGCGCGCCCTCTCGCACTATAACCGGGAAACCCCCTTCGCCCCCAGCCCACGCGGAGCCGCCCGGCGAGAGGCGGCCGCGGACCGAAGCCGGCGTTTGCGCGATGTCGTCCGGGGGGAATTCTTCACGTCGCCCGAGGTCGCGCTCGACGAAATCGAACTGAAAGCAGCCCACGAGCAAGGGCGGCTCGCCCATCGAGGACGGACGCGAGCATCCCCGCCCCGGTCTCCCGTCCTTGAAACGCCGCGCGAAGACAGGTCAAAAGTTGAGCTGGACCGAGCCGAACGCACCGTGCGCAATCTGCCCCGTACCGCCGCTTTTGGGCTGGTAGTCCCAGTTGGCCGAATACTCCACGGCCACCCTCAATCCGTCCATTACCCACTCACCCGCGGTGAGCAAGAGTCGGTGTTCCGGGACGAATCCGACCCGGGTCGGCACGCCGCCAACCAGGTCCGTCACGCCCGCCATGTCCCTGCTGCCGGAATATGCCACCGAGACGAAGGTGCCTTGGGCGCCGATCTCCGTGATCCACGGGTTCCAGTCGAACTGGTAGGCAAGCGACACCTGCCACGTCATCGGCGTGATGTTCCTCGGATTCCCGAGAGCATCGATAAACCTGACTTCGTTGATTGCGCTATTAACCTCGCCCACCAGCGCGAACGGCCCGAAACTCGCCTTGACGCTCGCGGCCACGCCCGGAACACGTCCGATTTGCCTCAGGAATGGCCGGTAGTTCTGCTCCAGAAACCTGCTGTCGAATACGGAACTATTGTAGTCGACATGGACGTCTAGGTGCCATGGACACACCAGCGATGACCGCAACTCTTCATACGGCTTGCCGCAATGGCCCCTGGTCCGGTAGCCGAGGCTGGCATTGAAGTCCTCTATCGTCGTGCCGTTGCCGAAGTTCTCGCTGCCCTTGTAGACCGAGAACGAGCCATAGAAGGGTGGCGGATCGGGGGGAGGCGTTACTGGAACCGGCCGGAACGCGCGCTGAGGCAGCGGGCTGTAGCCGAGCCATCGCGCAAGATTGGTCACGAACGGCGTGATGACCTGCGGCTCCGCTCGTGGAACGACGACCGGCGGCGCCGGCGGCCCGAGCGGTGGGGGCGGCCAGGCGAACTCGAAGCCTACAGCAGCCTGTCGGTTTTCGAACACTTCTGTCGTCA
>JADGHE010000066.1 GCA_019689555.1 Variibacter sp.
CGTGCCCGACCCTGGTGGTGCACGGCGGGCTCGATACCATCACCCCGATGGACAACGCCATCAGCCTCGCCAAAGACGTCAAAGGTCCGGTCGAGACGATGTTCTGGGACGACAGCGTGCATTGCTGCCACGATCGTTCCCACATCGTGCGTCCCGCCATGGCCGATTTCATGCGAAAGCATCTGATGGCCGCGTAGCGCGATGCTGGGAAAGGCGATCCCGCGCAAGGAAGATCAGAGATTCATCACCGGAGCTGGACTCTACGTGGAAGACGTCCAGCTTCCCGGGATGCTCTACGCCGCATTCGTGCGGAGCGCCTATGCGCATGCCTATATCCGGCGCATTGACGTCGAGCGGGCGCGCAACGTGCCCGGTGTCGTCGCCGTCATCACCGGAAAAGAGTGGCCGGAACTGTCCGCCACGCTGCCCGAATTGAACGGCTCGGTGACGCTCACCAGCCCCTACATCGACTCCGTCAAGGTGGTGCCCCACCACCTCTTTCCCGAAAAGGCGTGCTACGTCGGCGAGCAGATCGCGGTCGTGATCGCGGAATCGGCCTATGCGGCGGCCGACGGCGTCGAGGCCGTCGAGGTCGAGTACGAGCCGCTGCCGGCCGTGGCGAGCTGGGAGGAGGCGATCAAGCCCGAGGCGCCGCGCATCCACAAAGGCGTCGACAACACGGTCGCCCACCTGAAGCACGAGGTCGGCGACGTCGAGCGCGCGTTTCGCGACGCCGAGATCGTGCTCGAAAAAAGGCTCGAGACGCAGAGTCTCAAGTCGATGGCGATCGAATGCAGAGCGGTCGCCGCGCAGTGGGAGGAAGCGACCGGCACGCTCAACGTCTGGTCGACCTGCCAGTTCCACTACATGCTCCGGAGCGCGATCGCCGGCATTCTCAAGATGCCCGCCGAGGCGGTCCGGGTCATGGCGCGCGACATCGGCGGCGGCTTCGGATTGAAGGGCGTGCTCCACGCGGAAGACGTCATCATCCCGCTGATTGCGTATCGCCTGAAACGGCCGCTGCGTTGGGCCGAAACGCGCATGGAGCACATGACGGCGTCCAACCACTCCGGACGTCAGGTGCACGACGTGCGGATCGCCGCCAGGCGCGACGGCACCATCCTCGGGATGGACCTCAAGATGTACAAGGAAGTGGGCGCCTACGACCACTTCGACATGATGCTGCAGATCAACACGATCAATCACCTGACCACGCACTACAAGGTGCCGAACATCCGCGTGGAAGGATGGGCGATCGCGACGAACACCTCCCCGGGCAGTCCCTACCGCGGCGCCGGCCGCGTGGAGGCCGTCTTCACCATGGACCGGGTTCTCGACGCTGTGGCGCGGGCGACCGGCCTCGACCCGATCGACGTGCGGCTGAAGAACATCGTGACCCCCGCCGACATGCCGTATCGAAACGGCATGATCTACCGGGACGGCGTGCCGGTCACCTACGACGCCATCGACTTTCCGCTGCTGCTCGAGAGGGCGAAGCAGCGCGCGGAGTACGACCTCTGGCGGCGCCGTCAGCAGGAGTACCGCGCCGCCGGCCGATCCATCGGCATCGGCATTTCCAGCTACGTCGAAGCCGGCGGCCTCGGCCCCTGCGAAGGCGCGACGGTCTCGATCGACGAAGCGGGACGCGTGACCGTGAAGGTCGGCGTCAACTCGCAGGGCCAGAGCCACGAGACCACGCTGGCGCAGATCTGCGCCCACGCGCTCGGCGCCCCCATCGACGACATTCAGGTTCTGGGCGGCGACACCAGCCTGATGAATATCGGCTTTGGCACCGGCGCGAGCCGCGTCGCCGTCAATGCGGGAAACGCGGTGTACAAGGCGGCCGTTGCCGTTCGGCGAAAGGTCGTCGCGCTGGCCTCCGGGATTCTCGGCTGCACGGAAGACGAAGTCGAGATTGCCGACGGCATCGTGTCGGTTGCCGGCGCGCGCCAGAACCAAACGACGCTCGGCGAACTGGCCCGACGTGCGCTGCGCGACCGCCGCATGGCCGACCTCGGCGGGCCGGGGCTCGTCGCCACCGAGTTCTTCTATCCGAAGACGGTGACCTGGGCGAGCGGCGTCAACATTGCCGTCGTGGAGGTCGACCGCGAAACCGGCCATGTCGACATCCTCAAATACGTTTTCGTCCATGATTGCGGCCTGCCGCTCAATCCGATGGTCGTCGACGGTCAGATCCGCGGCGGCTTCACGCAGGGCCTCGGCATCGCGCTGGGCGAGCGCGTGGTGTACGACGAGGAAGGCCAGGTCCGCAGCGGATCGCTGATGGACTATTACGTCCCGCGCGCCGTCGACGTGCCGGATCTCGAGCTCGACCATGTGACGTTTCCGACGCCGGACAATCCCCTCGGCATCAAGTCCGTCGGTGAAAGCGGGCCGAATTCGCCGCCGGCGGCGATCGCCGCCGCCATCGAAGACGCGCTCGGCGGCGCCGTGGAGATCAACACGCTGCCGGTCACCATGAGTGCCATCCTGCAGGCGTTGCGATCCTCATGAAACGCACCATTTCCGTGACTGTGAACGGCAAAGTGCGGCGCGAATCGGTCGAGCCGCGTCTGCTGCTCGTTCATTTCCTGCGCGACGTGCTGCGACTCACCGGCACGCATGTCGGCTGCGACACGAGCCAGTGCGGGGCGTGCACGGTCAGCATGAACGGTTTGGCGGTCAAGTCTTGTACCATCCTGGCGGTTCAGGCGGATGGAGCGGAGATAACCACGATCGAGGGCCTTGCCCGAGACGGCGCGCTTCACCCCATTCAGGCGGCGTTTCGCGAGCATCACGGCCTGCAATGCGGTTTCTGCACGCCCGGCATGATCATGGCCGCGAAGCAGTTGCTCGAACGCTATCCCGCACCGACCATCGAGCAGATCCGCGACCAGCTCGACGGCAACATCTGCCGGTGCACGGGCTATCACGGCATCATCAAGGCGATCGAAGCCGCGGCCCGCGCGATGGCCGAGAAGGGTCAGGCTCCGACCACGGGATCGTGAATGTTTCCGGCAAGCTTCGACTATCACAAGCCGGGCAGCATCGAGGAAGCCCTCGAACTGCTGACGACCCTGGGCGCAGACGTCAAGCTGCTCGCGGGCGGCCACAGTCTCGTTCCCGCCCTCAAGCTTCGTCTGACGCAGCCCAAGCACCTCATCGATCTGGCGGGCATCGCCGCGCTGAAAACCGTTGCGGTGCGGGAAAACCGGCTCGTTCTGGGCGCGATGACCACCCATTGGCAAGTCGAGTCGTCGCCGGTCGTCAAGGCTGCGCTGCCGTATCTGTGCGAGGTCGCCGGCCTCATCGCCGATCCCCAGGTGCGCAATCGCGGGACCATCGGCGGATCGCTGGTCAACGCCGATCCGGCAGCCGATTATCCGGCGAGCATCCTCGCGCTCGATGCGGAAATGGTGTGCGTCGGAAGGGGCGGCCGGAGAATCGTTCACGCACGGGACTGGTTCCAGGGATTGCTGACCGCGGCCATCGAGGAGCACGAAATCCTCAGCGAAATCCGCATCCCGCTGCTCCCGCCGCGGACGGCCGCGACCTATCTCAAACTGCGCCATCCGGCGTCGCGCTTCGCCGTGGTCGGCGTGGCGGCGATCGTCACGGTCACCCAGGATCAGCGCTGCGCGGAGGTGCGGATCGGGATCACCGGCGTCGGCTCCTGCGCGAAGCGCGCGGGGTCGGTGGAGCAGCAGCTCGTCGGCCACAGGCTGGATGCGACCCGGATCGAGGCGGCGAGCGCCGCGGCGTGCGACGGTCTCGAGATCGACGGGGACATGCATTTTTCCGCGGAGGACAAGGAGCAGCTCTGCCGAACCTATGTGCGGCGCGCCCTGCTCCGCACGATGCATCTCGCGGAATCCGGGGCGTTTCAGCCGACGCGGAACGCGCCGTGATGATGGCATGCGGCCCGGCGCCAGCGAGGCGCTCCGGCGGGGAAATGCGTTTTCCGCGTCGGCTCCAGCCGCGAGCGCGACGGCACGGTGAAATCCGCCCGTCCCGTGCACCGGGCCCGCCAGGAAGGGTCGGCAGCCGCGGGTGAGCGCTTCGCCGCCGGGTTTCCCGGAGGGGCCTTCGCGTTCAGTAGCCGAGCGCGCGCGGCAGCCAGAGGGCCATCTGCGGAAAGACCACGAGCCCGATCAGCACCGCGAACATGGCCCCGATGAGGGGGAACACCCAGCGCAGCGTCGCCTCGATCGGCACGCCGGCAATCCGACACGAGACCATGAGGTTGACGGCCATCGGCGGGGTGAATTGGCCGATCGCGATCTTCAGCGTCAGCAGAATGCCGAACCACACCGGGTCCCATCCGAAACGGTTGGCGATCGGCGTCAGGATCGGCAGCAGGATGAGGAAGGTGGAGACCCCGTCCAGGAACATGCCGACAACGATCAGCATGACGATCAGCAGCGCGAGAATCGCGTATTCGCTGTCGGTGGTCGCGACGATCGCGGCGGCCGCGCGCTCGAACACGCCGAGCGTGGACCCGGCCCAGGCGAAGATCGCGGCGAGCGCCACGACGATCAGGATGATGCCCGATATTTCGGCGGCTTCCACGAACATCTCGTAGATGTCGCGCAGGGTGATCGACCGGTAGATCACGAGGCCCACGAACAAGCCGTAGACCACCGCCATCACCGCGGCTTCCGTCGGCGTGAACCAGCCGGCGCGCATGCCGCCGAGGATGAGAACGGGCGCGAGGAGCCCCCACACCGCCTCCCGGAGCGAGCGCCAGAACGGCGGTCGCGGCAGGTCCTTCTCGGCCTGTCCGAAACCGTGCTTCTTCGACATCCAGAAGATCGGGATGAGCAGCGCAACGCCGGCGAGGATGCCGGGAATCATGCCGGCGGCGAACAGCGCGGGCACGGAAGCCTGCGGCACGAGCACGCTGTAGATGATCAGCGCGATCGAGGGCGGAATCAGGATGTCCGTCGCCGCCGCCGCGCCGATGATGCTGGCCGAGAAGGCGCGCGGATAGCCGGCGCGGCTGAGGGCCCCGATCATCGCGCCGCCGACGGCCGCGGCATTGGCAGGGCCGGAGCCCGAGATGCCGCCCAAGAACATGCTGACGATCACGGTCACGGCGGCGAGCGAGCCCGGGCGGCGCCCGATGAGAGCGGTCGTGAAATTGACGAGCCGCATCGCCACGCCGGAGCGGTCGAAGATCGCGCCGACGAGTACGAACATCGGCACGGCGAGCAGCGGATATTTGGCGATGCCGGTGTAGACGCTGGTCGGCACCGACAGCAGGCCGAGATCGCCGAGCCAGATCGCCAGACATCCCGCAAGGCCGAGCGCGACGCCGATCGAGGTGCCGGCGACGAAGAGCAGGGCAAATCCGATGAAGAGGGCGGCCGCGATCATGAGCGCCTTACGCGGATGCTGGCTGTTGTCGATAGGGGCTGAAGAGGCGCAGCCGGGCGGCCGCGGGTTCCGCCGTCCGCGATTCGCATCGCTCCCGGGTGCGGCCTCGCAGGAAACGGATCGGCAACGCGGCGGCGCATCTCATAGCGGCTCGATCGGCTCGTGCCGCGGCGCGCGGCGGGCCCGGACGGTCCGGATCAGATGCCCGATCGCGCGCGCCATCACGGCGAGGGAGAGCAGCGGCAACGCCGACGTATAGATCCATTGCGGCTCGCCGAGGCCGGGGGAGGTGACCTCGAAGCGATATTCGTCCCAGACCAGTCGCGCGCCCAGAACGATCAAGACGAAAAACATCGCGATCGCCGCCGCCGTGGCGATCACCTCCGCGACGAATCGGCCGCGCGACGGCAACAGATCGGCGAACCAGGTGACGCGAATCTGGCGGTCGGTCGCCGTGGCGATGCCGGCCCCCAGCATCGTCACGATCACCATCAAGGCGATCGAATATTCTTCGGTAAAGGCGAACGAGTAGTTCGTCAGATAGCGCGCGATCACGTTCCCGAGCGTGATCAGACAGAGCGCGCCCATTGCGACGGCTGCGACCACCCGTTCGAAGGTGAGCGGCACGCGCAGGTCGGGCTCCTTGGGGGCAATCGACGGATCGGTATCGGAGGACATGGGAATCGTTCGCACGACGAGAGCGTTGGAGACCGCTTGCGAAAGAGGCGTCACTCGGCTCCTTCCCTCGCTTGCAGGAGAGGGCGGGGAGAGAGCCTCCCGAGCCGGAGCGGCGGAGAGCAAGCCTTCCGCCCGGCGCGTCCGCCGGCCCCGACAAGGTCCAGAGACTTCCGCCCCGCAAGCAGGAAAGACAAGCCCTCAGCGCGCCGCCACCGCCTTCTCGGCGCTTTCCACGAGGCCTGCGCCGACGCGGGCCTTCCAGCGGTCATAGACCGCACGGGTCGCCGCCTGGAACGCCTTCTTCTCGTCGAGAGAGAGCTGCGTGACCTTGACGCCCAGCGCCTCGAGCTCCTTCAACACTGAAGGATCGCTCTCGGTGATGCCCTTGCGGGCGATCTCGATGTTGTACTTGGCGGCATCGATGGCGGCTTCGCGGATGATCTTCTGATCCTCGGGCGTGAACGACTTCCACACCTGGCTGTTCACGGCATAGATCAGCGGGTCGGCGACATAGCCCCACAGCGTGACGTGCTTCTGTCCCACCGTATGCAGCTTGGCGACGGTGAACAGGGTCAGCGGGTTCTCCTGCCCGTCCACGGCGCCGGTGGAGAGCGCGGGCTGCGCATCCGCCCAGCTCATCTGCGTCGGATTGGCGCCCAGCGCGGTGAAGGTCTCGTTGAACAGCGGCGAGCCGACGACGCGGATCTTCAGCCCTTTGAGATCGGCCGGGGTGCGGATGTCGCGCTTGGAGTTGGACAGCTCGCGGAAGCCGTTCTCGCCCCAGGCGAGCGGCACGACGTCCTTGGCCGCGATGATCTCGAACAGCTTCTTGCCCGCCTCGCCGCCGGTGATGGCGTCGATCGCCTTATAGTCCGGCATCAGGAAGGGCAGGGAGAACAGGTTCAGCTCCGGCACCTGCGGTGACCAGTTGATGGTGGAGGCGACCGCCATGTCGATGACGCCCTGGCGCATGGCGGTGAATTCCTTGGTCTGGTCGCCGCCGACGAGCTGCGCACCGGGATAGACCTTCATGTTGATGCGGCCGTTCGTGCGCTCCTTGACCAGGGCCGCCCAGCGCTCGGCCCCGAGCCCCCAGGGGAAGGGCGTGCCCACCACCGTGGAGATCCTGTACTCGGCCTTGTAGCTCTGCGCGGCCGCCGGCGTCGTGGCGACGATCGCGGCCACCAGGCCGAGACCGAGCTTCGTGAGGCGCTTCATCATTCATCCTCCTTAGGACATGGGTTGCGATCAAGAGGCGCGCACGAGCGTGCGTGCGGCGTCGGCGATCTGCTCGGGCGTGAGGTGACCGCCCGTTCGAGCGGCCGGGCATAGCTGATCGGGACGCGCGGCGCCGATCGCAATCGCGATATTGGCGCCGACCACGCCGTTCGCTCTCAGCATACCGACCCCGAAATCGGCGATATGCATCGAGCCGCCCTTGCCACCGCAGCAGCCGCCGGCGCCGCCGAAGAGCTCGCGCATCATCGCGACGCTGTCGGCGCCCTTGGCGAGCGTGTGGTCGTGCCCGCGGTGGGTGGACAAAGGAACGTCTTCGCGCGCGAGGTTGAGGCAGACGCCGGAGGCGACGGCCTCCTGGCCGATCGACGGGTGCAGCGCGCCGCGAACCAGATTCTCCTCGAGGGCCTCGAGCGCGGCTTCCTCGAAGGCGCGGATGCGCACCATCATGCGATGATGTTCGGCGAGACGCGGAAGAGCGACGTTGCGGCGTGGATTCGGCATGAACGTCGGAGCCTTGGGCATCCGCTCGGCGCCTTGACGCCTGAGGAAGCCCGTCGGCCGTGGGAGCAGAGCCGAGCGCGCTTGTTTGGCCCAGCTTGAAAACCCAACGTAAAAACAAAACAACATCCCGTCAACGCTCGCTTGTCGGCGGAATGTTCCGGCGCCGGGAGCCCAAACCTGTCGAAGAAATCGGTGCCCATGAGGCGTTGGGCGATGTGCGGGAGGGGTGGGGCGGCGCAGGGCGAGCGCGCCGAACCGACATGTGCGGGAACCGCATTCAGGCCCGCGCAACGCACCGAGCGGCCTTCGGCGCGCTCAAAGCTTATGATGAAATGTCGGAACGATCGGCCGTGTTGTCCGCTGCGCGCCCTTCGATCCCCGCTTCGCAAAAGCGACGCGTGAAGGCGATGAAACGGCGCACCAACGGAGCGTCTTGCATCGCGTTCCACGCGAGGCTGATGTCGAAGGTCGCGTGCTCGTCGCGCAAGGGGATCGCCGTGACGTCCGGCGGGAGAGCCGATCTGATCGCGGCGCCGTAGAGGGTCACGCCCCTCCGAAGCGAGACCAGCTGGAGCAGGACCGGTACGTCGTCGGCCTCCTCGACCACGGTCGGCAAGAAGCCGGACTGGAGGCAGGCGCTATGGATCAGCGAGCGGAAGGTCAGCCATCGCTTCGGCGTCCCCATCACGAACGGCGTCTGAGCGAGTTCGGCGAGCGCTATGGAGGGCCGGGCAGCCAGAGGGTCGTGTTTCGAGACGAGCACGACGAACCGCTCGCGTGCCACCACGAGATGGCGCAGCGGCCGCTTGCAGGCGGCCGAGAGGAGAAACCCGACGTCGATGGTCCCGGTCTCGAAGGCCTCGAGCTGCTCCTGCGAGGACATGAGGTAGAGACTCACCCTGGCATTGGGAAACGCGCTGCGGAACTGGACCACGATTTCGGCCATCGGTCCGTGCGCGGCTTGGGCCGAGTAGGCGAGCATGATCTCGCCCGCCTCGCCGGCCGCCGCCTGCTCGGCACTGCGGACGGCCCGTTGCAGGCGTTGAAACGCCTCGCTCGCTTCCCGCGCCAGAACGGCGCCGGCCTCGGTCAGCGCCACTCGGCGCGTGGTGCGCTCCAGCAGCTTGAAGCCCAGCTCGGCTTCCAGCGTCTTCACCGCGCGGCTCACAGCCGGCTGGGCGATGTTCAGCCGCTGCGCCGCCTCCCGGAAGCTGAGCCGGTCGGCGACCGCCAGGAAGCAGCGTAGCCGCTCGAGGTCCAGCCTGCGCTCCATTAATGCTCGCTCGTTATAAATCGGGCCATAATTGATATTGGACCCGAGGGTAACGCGCGTGTCAAACTGGACCGGATACGGGTGATGGCCGGCGGGGGCGGCAGCCGTCAAACCAAGCCGAGGCCGCGCCCCGCACCGCCGATCACTGCATTCGAGCCGCGCCAAACGCCCTCATGGTCGCTGAACGTCCGCCTGCCGAAGTCACGGTCGCCGTCGCTCAACTGGCCGGCGGATCCGACGTTTCGGCCAATCTCGCCGGCATCGAGCGGCTCGCCGCCGAGGCCGCCCGCAGGGGCGCCGCGCTCGTCGTATTTCCCGAAGCGGTGATGTTCGATTTCACGGCCCCCGCGGAGGCGATCGCGGAGGCGGCGCGGCGCGAGGCCCGTCGCTTCGAGGCGGAGATTCGCGCCCTCGCCTCCCGCTATGGCCTTGCGATCGTCGCCGGGATGTATGGGGAAGGGCGAGGCGAGCTGGCGACCAATACGCTGATCGTGGCCGGGGCCCGCGGCGAGCCGCTCGGTCGCTACGACAAGCTCCACCTTTACGACGCCTTCCACTACCGCGAGTCGGAGAAGAACGAGCGCGCGCCGCTCAAGCCGGCGTTCGGCGAGCTCACGGTGTTCGAGATCGGCGGCATCAGGTTCGGCCTGATGAACTGCTACGACATCCGCTTCCCGGAGATGGCGCGCGTTCTGGTCGACCGGGGCGCGGACGTGCTTCTGGTGTCCTCCGGCTGGGTCGCCGGGCCCTTGAAGGAGCTGCACTGGGAGACGCTGCTCAAGGCGCGTGCGATCGAGAACACCTGCTTCGTCGCGGCCTCGTGCCAGCCGGCGCCCCGCTCGGTGGGCCTCAGCATGATCGTCGATCCGAGCGGGATCGCGCTCGCGGCGGTGCCGGACGGCGAGGGCCTGGCCGTCGCGACGCTCTCGGCCGAACGTCTCGCGCGGGTCCGCGAAGTTCTGCCCTGCCTCGAGCATCGCCGCTACGCCGTCGTCCCGAAGCGCGAGGACGATGCCCGCTCGGACTCACGAGGAAAGCCGGTGCTCGACCGGCCGCTTATGGAGACAGTTCGATGAACGCCCAGCCCGCCGCTGCCGTCGCTGACGCCGTTCCTTCCGCCAGCGAGAAAGGCGAAGTTCGCCGTGTCGTCACCTCCGCGGCGATCGGCCAATTCGTCGAGTGGTACGACTTCGTCATCTACGCCTATTCGGCAGGGATCATCGCGCGGCTGTTCTTTCCCAACTCCGATCCGACGGCAGCCCTGCTCTCGACCTTCGCGGTCTATGCGGTCGGCTTCGTCATGCGTCCGCTCGGCGGCTTCGTCTTCGGCAGCCTCGGCGATCGGATCGGGCGTCGCCGCGTCCTGTCGCTGGTCATCCTGATGATGGGCGCCGCGACCGTCTGCATCGGGCTCCTGCCCACCTATGCGCAGATCGGCATTCTGGCGCCGCTCCTGCTCGTGCTCTGCCGCCTGCTCCAGGGCCTGTCCGCGGCGGGCGAAACCATCGGCTCCAACTCCTTCGTCGCGGAGCATGCGCCGGCCGGCAAGCGAGGGCTCTACGTCGCCTTCACCTACTCCTTTGCGAACCTGCCGCCGATCGCCGCCGCGCTCCTCATCCTGCTGCTGACGAATGTGCTGACCGGCGAGGCCTACGCCGCTTGGGGCTGGCGGATCCCCTTCCTGATCGGCGGCCCTCTCGCGCTCGTCGGCCTGTACATCCGCACGCGGGTTCACGAGTCGCCGGCGTTCAAGGCGACGCAGGCCGCGAAGCGGATCGCCTCGACGCCGCTGCGGGATGCCGTGCGCAATCAGAAGAAGGCGATGGCCTTCAGCTTCGCCCTTGCCGCCCTGTCCAGCCTCGGATTCTACACGCTCGCGGGCTATTTCGTGAACTACCTGACGGCGACGGTCGGCCTCGGCAGCAACGCCGCGCTGATCTCGAACAGCATCGCGCTGTTCGTGGCCTTTCTTACGATGACCTTCGGCGGCCATCTGTCGGACCGCTACGGCCGCAAGCCGGTGCTGCTCACGGGCCTCCTGCTCAGCGCGCTCGTCTGCATTCCGGCCTATCGGCTTGCGGCGCAGGGAAGCCTGTTGACCGCGATCCTCGGTCAGAGCCTCATCGCCTTCGCCTCGGGGCTTTTCTGGGGTCCGCTCGGCATTGCCCTTCTCGAACTGTTTCCCACGCGCACGCGCTTCAGCGCCTCCGCCGTCAGCTACAATCTCGCCTATGCGATCTTCGGCGGCACGGCGCCCTTCGTCGGCACGTGGCTCATCCTCCAGTCCGGCAGCAAGATCGCGCCGGCCGTGTACATGACGGTCGTGTCGGTCGCGGTTCTCCTGGTCGTCCTCATGATCCCCGAAACCTTCAAGGGATCGCTCCTGCACAAGGAAGATGTCCAGGCGAGCTGAGGCGGTGCGTCAGCCGCATCGTCGCGCCGTCGGCCGGCTGGATCGCCGGTTCCGCGCGATCCCACAGTGATCGGCGCCGCGCACGGGCGGCCCCCGCACCGCCTTGAACCTGCCCTGTCCGCAGGACAGGAGACCTCGATCTTTCCGATTCGGCCGACAAGGCTCGGGGCGAACCATGCGAGACCGCCGCTGCGAGCGGCCGGTCGTTCGGACGATCTATGCTGACCATCGTCAGAATCGATTGAAAGCGCCGACGGCGCTCCGTTACACATGGGCGTGAGATAGGGCGAGGCGGCAGCTCGCGCCGCGTGTGACTTCGATGACCGACCAAGCGACCGTCTTCTTTCTCAACGGCCCGAATGCCAATCTACGGGCTCGATCCGAGCGGCACCTACGGCGCCGAGAGTTTCGCGACGCTGCGGGAACGCTGCACGCGCCATGCGGAGCGCCTGGGTATTGCGCTCGACTTCCGGCCGTCGAATCACGAGGGCGTGCTCGTGGACTGGATCCAGGAGGCGCGCGGGGCCGCCCAGGGCCTCATCATCAACGCCGCCGGCCTCACCTACACCTCGATTGCGATTCTCGACGCGCTTCTCGCCTATGACGGGCCGGTCATCGAGGTGCACATGAGCAATGTCTGGAAGCGCGAGCCTTTCCGCCACCATTCCTACGTGTCGAAGGCGGCGATTCGGCGGGCTGGGTTATGAGCTGGCGATCACCGCCGCGGCGCGCCTGATCGCGGACCGGACGGTACCGAGGGATCGCCGCCAGTGAAGGAATCGCTCGTCTTCTACAGCGAATACGACGAGCCCGCCGCCTGGACCGAGGCGCTCGCCGCGCATCTGCCGGATCTCGACATCCGGGTCTATCCGGATGTCGGCGCCCCCGAGGCGGTGCGGTATGCGCTCGTCTGGAAGCCGCCGCAGGGGTTCTTGGCCCGGTTTCCCGGGCTCCGCCTGGTCGTCAATCTGGGGGCGGGCGTCGATGCCCTCTTGGCGCGCGACGATCTGCCGGACGTGCCGATCACCCGGATCTCCGATCCCAACATGGCGCGGATGATGGCCGGTTACGTGCTTTTCGCCGTGCTCCGCTATGCCCGCGACATCCCGCTCTTCGAGCGCGCCAAGCGCGAGCGACGCTGGGCCTATGTCCATCCCCGCGAAGCCTGCGAGACGCGGGTCGGCGTACTCGGCCTGGGCGAGCTCGGGGCGACGGCGGCTGCCGAGCTCGTGCGGCACGGCTTCGATGTGCGCGGCTGGTCGCGGTCGCCCAAGAGTCTCGCCGGTGTCTCCTGCGTGCACGGCAAGGACGCGCTTCCCCGCTTCCTGAGCGAGCTCGACATCGCGGTGGTGATGCTTCCGCTGACGCCCGAAACCCGCAGGCTCCTCGGCCGCGACATGCTTTCGGCGCTGCCCGCGGGCGCCAAGCTCATCAACGTCTCGCGCGGTGCCGTCGTCGACGAGCAGGCGCTCCTCGAAGCTCTCAAGTCCGGTCACATCGCCGAGGCGACGCTCGACGTGTTCGAGACCGAACCCTTGCCGCCCGAACATCCGTTCTGGACGATGGAGAACGTGCTCATCACCCCGCATCTCGCCTCGGTGGCCCTGCCGCGCTCGGCGGCGCAGCAGATCGCCGAAAACATCCGGCGCGTCCGCTCAGGCCGGGAGGTGCTCAACCGCGTCGATCCGCGGCGGGGCTATTGAGCCCGGCGCGAACAGGCCCCCCGGCGCGAAGGCTTCGCGAATGAAGGCAGCGAAGGCGGCGACCGCGGGCCTTTGCGTGTGCCGGCGCAGGCGGAGGCTCACGACGCGGACCGGCGGTATCGGTATCGTGCGCAGGGGCGCGCCGGGCGTGAAGCACATCTGCCGGCCGAGCTTCGCGCCGGCGTGACCGACGTGCTCGCCCCTATTTCGGGGTGACGCCGATGCTGGGCAGGAGCTCGGCATTCATGGCGTAATCCTCGGCGAGAAACCGGGCGAACTCCTCCGGGCCCGAGCCGACCGCTTCGATGCCGCTCTTGTCGATCACCGCCTGCATCTCCGGCGTGCGGAGCGCTTCGGCCACGGCGCGGTGCACGCGCTCGATGCGCTCCGGCGCCGTGCCGGCCGGGAACCAGAGGCCGAAATAGCCGACCAGCACCGCCTTCTTGTAGCCGAGCTCGTCGAACGACGGCACTTCCGGAAGCGAAGGCGCCCGCTTCGTCCCCGTCGTCGCCAGCGCCCGCAACTGCCCGGAGCGGACATAGGGCACGGCCGCCACCGTCGACGTGAAGCCCATGTTCACCTGCCCCGAGACGATGTCGCTGAGGAAACTGCCTGCCCCCTTGTAGGGAACGGCCAGCAGCTTGATGCCGGCCGCCTTCTGGAACAGCTCGGCGGCAATGTGGGTGGCGTTGCCGATTCCCGCGTGGGCGTAGCTCAACTTGCCGGGCTCCTTCTTCGCCAGTTCGACGAGCTCGGCGACGCTCTTGGCGGGAAAGGAGGGGCTGACGAGGAAGGTGATGCCGTAGCTCCGTGCGATCTGGGTGATGGGTGCGAAATCCTTCAGCGGATCGTAGGGCAGATTGGCCGCGGTGAAGGCATTGGCGGTGAACGAGCCCGTCGTCATCAGCATGGTGTAGCCGTCCGGCTCGGATTTCGCGACCGCCACGGTGCCGATGATGCCGTTGGCGCCGGGTCGATTGTCGACGACCACCGGCTGGCCGAGCAGGGTCGACAGCTTGTCGGCGAGCGGCCGGCCGAGCAGATCGATCGGTCCCCCTGCGCTGAAGGGCACGATCATGCGAATGGTCCGCTCCGGATAGGTCTCGGCCCGTGCCGGGCAAGCCGCGATCGCGGCGGCGAGCAGCATCCATACGAATCGAAGCGAGGCCCGGGCCATGCAGTTCTCCTTACAAAAGGGGGAATGTCGGCCGGTAGCAGGTCGGGCCGACCCGCTCGGAGGACCTCGGCGCGGCGGCGCTCCGCCTCTTTCGGCGCGCCGCCGGATGGCAGGGCGGAGCCGGCT
>JADGHE010000067.1 GCA_019689555.1 Variibacter sp.
GCCCCGCAGGGCCCCGGCCCGCCCGCTCGCCCGCCCATGACCGTACCCGCATGTCGCCGCCCGGACATCGCCTTGCCAATGGCGGGCGGGGCCGATAGCAATCGCCTTCTTCGTTTCTCCCGGCCCGATCCATCAGCGACCGCGCCGCGTGCGCTGTGATCGGCGGGAGGCGATCGCGCGGCTTCGGCGCGCGCGACGGCAAGGACCAAAAGGCGAGGCGACGTTAAATGGCGACCTACAATCTCCTGCTGCTCCCCGGCGACGGCATCGGTCCCGAAGTGATGGCCGAGGTGAAGCGCCTCATCGCCTGGATGAATGCGCACGGCATGGGCCGCTTCGAGACCGAGGAGGCGCTCGTCGGCGGGTGCTGCTACGACGCCCACGGCGTCGCCGTCACCGACGAAACGGTCGAGAAGGCGAAAGCCGCCGATGCGGTCCTTCTCGGCGCCGTGGGCGGGCCGAAGTGGGACAAGGTGCCTTACGAGCACCGGCCGGAGGCCGGCCTTCTGCGCCTGCGCAAGGATCTCGATCTGTTCGCCAATATCCGCCCCGCGGTGTGCTACCCGGCGCTCGCCTCCTCCTCGAGCCTCAAGCCGGAGGTCGTCGAAGGGCTCGACATCATCATCCTGCGCGAGCTGACCGGCGGCGTCTATTTCGGCGAGCCGAAGACGATCACCGATCTCGGCAACGGGCAGAAGCGCGCGATCGACACGCAGATCTACGACACCTACGAGATCGAGCGCATCGGCCGCGTCGCCTTCGAGCTCGCGCGCAAGCGGCGCAACAAGGTCACCTCCATGGAGAAGCGCAACGTCATGAAGACGGGCGTGCTGTGGAACGAGGTGATGACGGCGCTGCACAAGCGCGAATTTCCGGACGTGCAGCTCGAGCATCAGCTCGCCGATTCCGGCGGCATGCAGCTCGTGCGCTGGCCCAAGCAGTTCGACGTCATCGTCACCGACAATCTGTTCGGCGACATCCTCTCGGACATTGCGGCGATGCTCACGGGATCGCTCGGCATGCTGCCGTCCGCCTCGCTCGGGGAGGTCAACCCCAAGACCAAGAAGCGCAAGGCGCTCTACGAGCCGGTCCACGGCTCGGCCCCCGACATCGCCGGCAAGGGCCTCGCCAATCCGCTCGCGATGATCGCCTCGTTCGGCATGGCGCTGCGCTACTCCTTCGACATGGCGAAGGAGGCGGACCTCATCGAGCAGGCGATCGCCAACGTGCTCGCGCGCGGCCTGCGCACCCCCGACATCAAGTCGGAGGGCGCGGCCGTCGTCGGCACGGCGGAAATGGGCCAGGCGGTGGTGGAGGAGCTGGCGCGGCTCGCCGCAGACTAGATCAAGCCCCCCGGCGCAGCGCCTTTTGGCGCTGCTGCGCCGCCACCGGGGATGCCGGATCGGCCGTGCACCGCTTCGCGCTGCACTGCATCCGGGAAACGTGACCTTGGATAATAGCTCGCCTGCGGTACAGACCCGGGCACCAACCCGGCGTCAGAATCCGTTTCCGCCGAGGCCGGGCAGGTAATAGGGCTCGGGCAGCGGAAAGCGCCGGGAGCGCGAAGGGTCCCACATATCGCTCGCCGCATGCATGGGCGGGACCGCGTAATTGGTGTACGGCTGGCTGAGCGGCAGCACCTCCGTCCCCGGGTCGAGGAAGGAGCGCGGACGCCGCACCGTGATCCGCGCGGGGGCGCGGGCAGCGCGGGGAGAGGGCCTCGCCTCCTGCTGGGCGACCACGGGTGCCTCCGCCGTGCGCGCACCCCGCTTCTTGGCGGCCTCGGCCGGCGCGGCGGCGGCGAGCAGGGCAACTCCCCCAGCTATGGCGGCAATGACGGTCAAACGCATGATGTCCTCACCCCTCGACTCGACGGTCGCAAGCTTATCCGGCCGCCCGCTCTCGCGACAGCACCCGGTGGGCCATCCGCGATAACGCCCGAGAAAGTGTCGCCGTTCCGCAACATGGCGCGCCGGCCGGCCCGGCGCGGGCAGCCGCGCTTGCGCCGCAATTTTCCTTGACGTTGAACGCCCAAGGCCGGCTGCCGGACGCACCCCCTGCGCGCCGGGGAGGCGCCGCACGAGCTTCATGCGCCGTTCACCATCCGGCGCGGGAAGAAGAAAATGCGTTTCGGGCCGCCTTGTCATAGCGGGTTCTTAACGATAACGATCGTCTAATGCTGGCGAGCACGTCCTTCGTCCGGAGAGCTTCGCGTTGATTTCATTGGGGCATTCGCGCGGGCGCACGCGCCTTGCGCTGGCTTCGGCGGTGATGGCGGCGGCGGTTGCGCTCGCCGGGTGCCAGACCGACGGCGTCGACATGGCGAAAGCCATGAAGCCGCTGTCTCCCGAGATGCTGGCCCTGATGGAATCGAAGGGCATGGACAAGAACGCACCCATTCTGGTGCGTTTGTTCAAGGAAGAATCCGAACTCGAGATCTGGAAGCGGAATCGCGACGGCAAGTTCGCGCTGCTGAAGACTTATCCGATCTGCCGCTGGTCCGGCGAGCTCGGCCCCAAGATCCGCGAAGGCGACCGCCAGGCGCCGGAGGGGTTCTACACGATCACCCCGGCGCAGATGAATCCGCGCTCGCAGTACTACCTGTCCTTCGATCTCGGCTATCCCAACGCCTTCGACCGCGCGCTCGGACGCACCGGCTCGCACCTGATGATCCACGGCGACTGCTCCTCGCGCGGCTGCTATTCGATGACCGACGAGCAGATCGCGGAGATCTACGCGCTCGGCCGCGAAGCCTTCTTCGGCGGGCAGAAGGCGTTCCAGGTTCAGGCCTATCCCTTCCGGATGACGCCCCTGAACATGGCCCGGCACCGCAACAACCCGCACTTCGCCTTCTGGAAGATGCTCAAGGAAGGCAACGATCACTTCGAGGTGACGCGCGCCGAGCCGAAGGTCGACGTCTGCGAAAAGCGCTACGTGTTCAACGCCCAGGCGCCCGCCAACGCGAGCGGGCCGCTGCGTTTCAATCCGACGGGCCCCTGCCCGGCCTACGAGGTTCCGTCCGAGATCGCCACCGAAGTCGCCGCCAAGGCCCGCCGCGACGAACTGGCCTTCGCCGAATATGTCCGCCGCGGCACACCGACGGCTCCGGTGAAGACGGGCCAGGACGGCGGGATGCATCCGACCTTCGTCGCCGCCCTGCGCCCGCAGCAGGTGCGCGACGAGAAGGGCAATGTCCGCTGGATCGTCGAGCCCCCGCCCATCGGAACGCGGATCGAGCCGGTTGCCGGCGCGGGCGACCCCCGCGTGACCCCGCCGGTCAGCGAGCCGACCGCGGTTGCCGCAATCCAGCTCCCGGCGCAGGCGCCGATGCCGCGTCCTGCTCCGCGCCGCAGCACGGCCTATGCGTCGGCTTCCGGCGGCGCTGCGGCGCCGGCCGGCGCGGCGGGCGCGCAGGGCGCGGGCGTCTTCAACGGCCTGCTGTCGTCGCCGGGCGAGTCGATCGGGCGGGCGGCCAATTCGGTGGCGCGCGCCTTCGGGTTCCGTTCCGAGGAGCCGAAGCCCGAGCCGGCCGCGCCCCCGGCGGGCCAGCAGGCGGCCCGCACCGCGACGAGGCCCGCCTCCGCGGTCGCGGCGCGCTCGGAGCCGAAGGCGGCGACCAAGCCTGCGCCGGACAGGGCCGCGGCGCAGCAGACCGCGCAAGCCGCACCGCAGTCGAACGGGCAGGCAGCGGAGGCCCAGCCGGCCGGCACCGCCAACCTGATGCCGGGCGCCCAGCCGGTCCTGCCGACCGGAGGGTTCGAGAACCGATGGCCCGCAACCTTCCGCTGAAGGCGCCCGCCTAGCCCTGCCGACCCTCAGGACCGCGCGCGCTGCTGACGGTGTTTTCTCGCGACGCGACCCCCGCTTTCCCGGCATTACCACACCGGCAAGCTCATCCAAGCGAAGACGTCAAAGCAGAGGTTGAGGCATGGCACACCCGCATGGGCATGGGCACGCGCACGGGCATGAGGACCACGGGCCTCCCGAGGGGCGCAACAAGCAGGTCGCCCTGCTCATTTCGATCATCGCGCTGTTCCTCGCGTTTTCCGAGACACTCGGAAAAAGCGCGCAGACGGCGGCGCTGAGCTACAACGTGGAGGCTTCGAACCTCTGGGCCTTCTTCCAGGCCAAGGCCATCCGCATCACGACGCTGCGCACGGCGGCCGACTCCCGCAAGATCGACCTCGAGGCGGCGTCGGATCCGGCGATCCGGGCTGCGATGGAGAAGCAGATCGACGGCTGGCTCAAGACGGCCGCGCGCTACGAGGACGAGCCGGATCCCCCCGAGGGCCGCAAGCAACTCATGGCGCGGGCGCGTGATGCCGAGCACAAGCGCGACACCGCCATGGCCCGCTACCACCACTACGAGGTCGCCTCGGCGGCGTTCCAGATCGGCATCGTGCTCGCCTCGGCGACGATCATCACCGGGATGGCGGCGCTGACCTATATCGCGGGCGGGCTCACGATCGTGGGCGTCGCTCTCATGGGCCTCGGGCTGTTCGCGCCCCACGCCGTGCATCTATTCTGAGCGGCGCGGCGCCGCGGGCCAAGGGCGGCGGCGGAAGCCGCGCGTCGGAGGGCGGTCGTCCCTCGGCAGTGCACCGCTTCGCGCGGCACCGCATCCGGGACGCGTTTCCGCCCGCCGCGTGCATGCATCGACCGCATGGGTCGTGCCCCGCGGGGCTCACATGTGGATCGCGCGCTTCTCGACCGCCAGCGCGGCCTCCCGCACCGCCTCGCTCAGCGTCGGGTGGGCGTGGCAGGTGCGGGCGATGTCTTCGGACGAGGCGCCGAACTCCATGGCGATCGCGGCCTCGGCAATCATGTTGCCGGCATCGGGCCCGAGGATGTGCACCCCGAGCACGCGATCGGTCTTGGCGCTCGCGAGGATCTTCACGAAGCCGTCGGTGGTGCGATTGATCTTGGCGCGGCCGTTGGCGGTGAAGGGGAACTTGCCGACATTGTAGGCGACGCCCGCCGCCTGCAGCTCCTCCTCGCTCTTGCCGACCGTGGCGAGCTCCGGCGCCGTGTAGATGACGTTCGGGATCACGTCGTAGTTTACGTGGCCCGCCCGGCCGGCCAGGATTTCCGCGACCGCGACGCCTTCGTCCTCGGCCTTGTGCGCGAGCATCGGCCCGTTGATGACGTCGCCGATCGCGTAGATGCCGGGCACGCTCGTGGCGTAATGCGCGTCGACGACGACGCGGCCGCGCTCGTCCGTGGCGACCCCGATCTCGTCGAGACCCAGCCCCTCGGTGTAGGGCACGCGGCCCACCGCGATGAGCGCGACGTCCACCTCGATGGTCTCGGCTGCGGCCTCGCCCGCCGCCGGCTCGACCGTCGCCTTGAGCCGCTCGCCCGAGCTGTCGATGCCGACGACCTTCGAGGAGAGCTTGAAGGTCATGCCCTGCTTCTGAAGGATGCGCTGGAACTGCCGCGCCAGCTCGGCGTCGACGCCGGGCACGATGCGGTCGAGATACTCGACCACCGTGACCTTCGCGCCCAGGCGGCGCCACACCGAGCCGAGCTCGAGGCCGATCACGCCGCCGCCCACCACGAGCAGGTGCTCGGGCACGCGATCGAGCGCGAGCGCGCCCGTGGAGGAGACGATGCGCTTCTCGTCGATCTCGATTCCCTTGAGGCGGGCGACGTCGGAGCCGGTGGCGATGACGATCGCCCTGGTCTCGATGGTCTGCCTGTCTCCGGAGCGGTCGGTGACCTCCACGCGGCCGGGCGCGGCGATGCGGGCGGTGCCGTGAAAAGCGTCGATCTTGTTCTTCTTGAACAGGAACTCGACGCCCTTGACGTTGCCTTCGACGCCGGCCTCCTTGAACGCCTGCATGGCGGCGAGATCGAGCTTCGGCGCGCCGACGCCGATGCCCATGCCGGCGAAGGCGTGCTTCGCCTCCTCGTAGAGCTCGGATGCATGCAGCAGCGCCTTCGAGGGGATGCAGCCGACATTGAGGCAGGTGCCGCCGTGGGTCGCGCGCTTTTCCACCACGGCCGTCTTGAGCCCAAGCTGCGCGGCGCGGATGGCGCAGACATAGCCGCCCGGGCCGGTGCCGATGACAACGAGATCGTAAGACATGCGGTCAGCTTCGTTTCAGGGGTTGAATGTCGCTCGAAGGAGATCGAAAGCTCAAACGCGACGGCCGGCTCTTGCGTTCACGGCGATCGTCGACCCATTCGCGGAAGGCTCCCATCCACCCTCGATCCGTGTGGGGATGCGCTTTTTAATGCCGCGACAATCGCTCTGCGCCCTTGCGCCCGGAGCCCGCATTCGGCGTCCTGTCGGCTTTCGAAGGCGCTTCATGCTCGCCCAGGGCTTTCGAGATCGACCGCGACGGCCATCAACCGATCCTATCACAGCTCCGGCATCACCCGCGCCCGCCCCGCCGGCGCGTCCTTCACCCGCGCGGAAAGCCGCCCCCGCGCGGCGAAAGACGACAGCGCGGCGCGGCTCACGCCGGCCTTCCTTCCGTCTTGGACCAGCAGCGGCGCGCCAAGAGCCGAGACACGGCCGAAGGGAGCTCCGATCCGCCCGTGACGCATGCCCAAACCATGTCGGCGGCCGCCGCGCTCACAGCTCCATCATCAGCCGCGCCGGATCCTCCAGCACCTCCTTCACCCGCACGAGGAAGGTGACCGCCTCGCGGCCGTCGACGATGCGGTGGTCGTAGGAGAGCGCGAGATACATCATCGGCCGCACCTCGATCTTGCCGGCGACGACGACCGGCCGCTCCTGGATCTTGTGCATGCCGAGAATGCCGGACTGCGGGGCGTTGAGGATCGGCGTCGACATCAGCGAGCCGTAGACGCCGCCGTTGGTGATGGTGAACGTGCCGCCCTGCATCTCCTCGATCTTGAGGCTGCCGTCGCGGGCGCGGCGGGCGGCGTCGGCGATCTCCTTCTCGATCTGGGGAATGGATTTCGCGTCGCATTCGCGGATCACCGGCACCACGAGCCCGCGCTCGGTGCCGACCGCGACGCCGATGTGGTAGTAGTTCTTGTAGATGATGTCGGAGCCGTCGATCTCGGCGTTGACGGCGGGGATTTCCTTGAGCGCCTGCACGCAGGCGCGCACGAAGAAGCCCATGAAGCCGAGGCGCACGCCGTGGCGCTGCTCGAACAGGTCCTTGTACTGGTTGCGCAGCGCCATCACCGCGCTCATGTCGACCTCGTTGAAGGTCGTGAGCATCGCGGCGGTGTTCTGCGCATCCTTCAGCCGCTTGGCGATGGTCTGGCGCAGGCGCGTCATGCGCACGCGCTCCTCGCGCGCGGCGTCGTCCGGCGCCGAGGGCGCGCGCACCTGGATCGCGGCGGCGGGCTGGGCCACCGGCGTCGGCTGCTGGGCTGCGCGCTCGATCGCCGCCAGCATGTCGCCCTTGGTGACGCGGCCGTCGCGGCCCGAGCCGGGGACGGAGGCGGGCTCGATGCCGCTCTCGGCGGCGAGCCGGCGCACGGAGGGCGCCTGAATCACATCCTCCCGCGGGGGCGGCGGCGCGGCCTGGGAGGCCTGCGCGGCGGGCGCCGCATCGCCCGGCCGCGTCTCGCCGGTCTTCTCGTCCGGCCGGCCGGTCGCGCCGGGGCTCGTCGCTGCGGACGGAGCGGCGGGCTTCGCCGCCGGCTTGGCGCCGGCGCCCTCCTGAATCTGCCCGAGCAGAGCGCCCACGGCGACCGTTTCGCCCTCCTTGGCGGCGACCTCCGCCAGCACGCCGGCGGCCGGAGCCGGCACCTCGATCGTCACCTTGTCGGTTTCGAGTTCGACCAGCGGTTCGTCGACCGCCACGGCCTCTCCGGCCTTCTTGAACCAGCGGCCGATGGTCGCCTCGGTGACCGATTCCCCAAGAGCCGGGACGCGGATTTCAGCCATGTTCGCCGTCCTGTTTGATTGCCAGCCACTCCTGCGCCGCCGCCCGAGCCGCGCGCCGCGCCGGGCGGCGGGACTCCCAAGACGGCGGCGGTTGCATTTCCTCAGGCGACGCCGCGCCGCCCCGCCCGTCGCACGACGGCGAACGCTCTAGCCCAGCGCCTCCTCGAGCAGCGCCTGGAGCTGCGCGAGATGCTTCGACATCAGTCCCGTAGCGGTCGCCGCCGAGGCCGGCCGGCCCGCATAGCGCGGCCGCTGGTGATCGGCCTTGATCTGCGCGAGCACCCAGCGCAGGAACGGCTCCACGAAGAACCACGCGCCCATGTTGCGCGGCTCCTCCTGGCACCACACCATCTCGGCCTGCCGGAAGCGCGACAGCTCGGCCACGAGCGCCTTCGTGGGGAACGGATAGAGCTGCTCGAGGCGGAGGATGTAGATGTCGTCGATGCCGCGCTTCTCGCGCTCCTCGTAGAGGTCGTAATAGACCTTGCCGGAGCACATGATGACGCGACGGATCTTGTCGTCCGGAACGAGCTTAATCTTCTCGCCCGGGAGCAGCTGCGCGTCGTCCCACAGCAGGCGGTGGAACGTCGTGCCCGGCCCCATCTCGTCGAGCCGCGACACCGCCCGCTTGTGCCGCAGCAGCGATTTCGGCGTCATCAAGATGAGCGGCTTGCGGAAATCGCGCTTCAGCTGCCGGCGCAGGATGTGGAAGTAGTTCGCAGGCGTCGTGCAGTTGGCGACCTGCATGTTGTCTTCCGCGCACATCTGCAGGAAGCGCTCGAGCCGCGCGCTCGAATGCTCGGGCCCCTGCCCTTCATAGCCGTGCGGCAGCAGGCAGACGAGACCGGACATGCGCAGCCATTTGCGCTCCGCCGAGGAGATGAACTGGTCGAAGATCACCTGCGCGCCGTTCGCGAAGTCGCCGAACTGCGCTTCCCAGAGCGTCAGCGCATTGGGCTCGGCGAGCGAATAGCCGTACTCGAAGCCGAGCACCGCCTCCTCCGAGAGCATCGAGTTGATGACCTCGAAGCGCGCCTGATCCGGCCCGAGATGATTGAACGGCGTGTAACGGTTCTCGTTCTCCTGATCGATCAGCACCGAGTGGCGCTGCGAGAAGGTTCCGCGCTCGCTGTCCTGACCGGAGAGGCGCACGGGGTGGCCCTCCTTGAGCAGGGAGCAGAAGGCGAGCGCCTCGGCCGTCGCCCAGTCGATGCCGACGCCGGAGCGGATGGCCTTGCGCCGGTTGTCGAGGAAGCGCTGGATCGTCCGGTGGACGTGGAAGCCTTCCGGCACAACCGTGATCTTCTCGCCGATCTCGCGCAGCACGTCGAGCTCGACGCCGGTCTTGCCGCGGCGCGGGTCGTCGAGGTCCTGCACCGACCTGAAGCCGGACCAGCGGCCGTCGAGCCAGTCGGCCTTGTTGGGCTTGTAGCTCTGCGCGGCCTCGTATTCGGCATCGAGCTTGGCGCGCCAGTCGGCCTGCATCTTTTCGACGTCGGCTCGCGTGACCACGCCCTCGTCGATGAGCTTCTTGCTGTAGATTTCGACGATCGTCGGGTGCTGCCGGATCTTCTTGTACATCAACGGCTGCGTGAACGACGGCTCGTCGCTCTCGTTGTGGCCGTAGCGCCGGTAGCAGAACATGTCGACGACCACCGGCTTCTGGAACTTCTGCCGGAACTCGGTCGCGATCTTGGCGGCGAACACCGTCGCCTCGGGGTCGTCGCCGTTCACGTGAAAGATCGGCGCCTCGATCATCTTCGCCACGTCCGACGGATAGGGCGAAGAGCGGCTGTAGAGCGGGTAGGTCGTGAAGCCGATCTGGTTGTTGACGATGAAGTGCACCGAGCCGCCGGTGCGATGGCCCTTGAGGCCCGACAGGCCGAAGCACTCGGCGACCACGCCCTGCCCGGCGAAGGCGGCATCGCCGTGGATCAAAAGCGGCATCACGGCGGTGCGGTCCTCCGGCGTGCAGCCGTGCTGATCCTGCTTGGCGCGCACCTTGCCGAGGACGACCGGGTCGACGACCTCGAGATGCGAGGGATTGGCGGTGAGCGACAGGTGCACCCGATTGCCGTCGAACTCGCGGTCGGAGGAGGCGCCGAGGTGGTACTTCACGTCGCCCGAGCCTTCGACGTCGTCGGGCTTCCAGGAGCCGCCCTTGAACTCGTGAAAGATCGCGCGGTGCGGCTTGCCCATCACCTGCGCCAGCACGTTGAGCCGGCCGCGGTGGGGCATGCCGATGACGATCTCCTTCACGCCGAGCGCGCCGCCGCGCTTGATGATCTGCTCGAGCGCCGGAATCATGCTCTCGCCGCCGTCGAGCCCGAAGCGCTTCGTGCCCGTGTATTTGAGGTCGCAGAACTTCTCGAAACCCTCGGCTTCGATCAGCTTGTTGAGGATGGCGCGCTTGCCCTCGGGCGTGAAGGTGATCTCCTTGTCCGGCCCCTCGATGCGCTCCTGGATCCAGGCTTTCTGCGCCGGATCCGAAATGTGCATGAATTCGACGCCCAGCGTCTGGCAGTAGGTGCGGCGGAGAATGGCGACGATCTGGCGCAGGGTGCCGAATTCGAGCCCCAGCACGCGGTCGAGGAAGATCGGCCGGTCAAAGTCGGCCTCGGTGAAGCCGTAGGAGCGGGGATCAAGCTCCTCGTGGTCCTGCCGCGGCGCGAGCCCGAGCGGATCGAGATCCGCATGCAGGTGGCCGCGCATGCGGTAGGCGCGGATGAGCATCAGCGCGTGCACCGAATCGCGCGCCGCCTGCTGCACCTCGGCGGAGGAAAGTTCGATGCCCTTCGCTTGCGCCCGCGCGCGCAGCTTCTGGTCCACCGCCTTCTCGATTCCGGTCCAGTCGCTGTCGAGCGCGGCGACGAGCTCGTTGCGCGGCGTCCGCGGCCAGTCCGGCTGCTTCCACGACGGTTCCCTGGCCGCCTCCCGCCCCTGCGCCCCGTCCTTCAGGCTTTCGAAAAAGGTCCGCCACTCCGCATCCACGGAAGCCGGATCGGCGGCGTAGCGGGCATAGAGGCCTTCCACGTAAGAGGCGTTGCCGCCGTAAAGAAACGAAGTGAGAGCGAATGCCGCATTCGCATCCTGACGAGACATGGTGCGTTCCTGGCTGATCGAGGCCCGGCGCGAGCCGAACGGGCCCCGAAGGGGTGGAAGACGTCGGCGCGGCCGAACGCTTCTTCCTCTTACACCATTTATTTAAGGCGGGTGTACTGCCTTGCAAACCACAACAACTGAATCAAGATTTCAGCACTTCGACGAGCGTCTTGCCGATCCGCGCCGGCGACGGCGAAATGCGGATGCCGGCCGCCTCCATGGCGGCGATCTTGGATTCGGCGTCGCCCTTGCCGCCGGCGATGATCGCGCCCGCGTGCCCCATGCGCCGGCCGGGCGGCGCCGTGCGTCCGGCGATGAAACCGACCATCGGCTTCTTGCGACCGCGCCTTGCCTCGCTCCTGATGAATTCGGCCGCCTCCTCCTCCGAGGTGCCGCCGATCTCACCGATCATGATGATCGCCTCGGTCTCGGGGTCGGCCAGGAACATCTCGAGAACCTCGATGAAGTCCGTGCCCTTGACGGGGTCGCCGCCGACGCCGACCGCGGTCGTCTGCCCAAGCCCCTCCTTGGTGGTCTGGAAAACCGCCTCGTAGGTCAGCGTGCCGGAGCGCGAGACGATGCCGACCTTGCCCGGCTTGAAGATGTTGCCGGGCATGATGCCGATCTTGCACTGGCCGGCGGTCATGACGCCCGGGCAGTTCGGCCCGATGAGGCGCGACTTCGAACCGGAGAGCGCGCGCTTGACCCGCACCATGTCGAGCACGGGGATGCCCTCCGTGATGCAAACGATGAGCGGCACCTCGGCGTCGATCGCCTCGCAGATCGCGTCGGCCGCGAACGCCGGCGGCACGTAGATCACGCTCGCGTCGCACCCGGTCTTTTCCCGCGCTTCCCTCACGGTCTCGAACACCGGTAGGCCGAGATGCGTCGTGCCGCCTTTGCCGGGGGAGGTGCCGCCCACCATCTTCGTCCCGTAGGCGATCGCGGCCTGCGAATGAAACGTGCCGTTCTTGCCGGTGAAGCCCTGGCAGATGACCTTGGTGTTGCGGTCGACGAGGATGGACATCCGTCACCTTTATTCAGGAGCGAGTGGCGATAGCGTTGCTTGCGCGAGAAGCGGCCGGCCTCTCTCGCCGGACTGGCGCGGCGCTCTCCCTCCGTCGGCTTCCAGGCATCACGCGCGTCCGCGCGGGCGCCCGCAGGCCCGCCGTCGGAAAATCGGATGACGTTTCCATCGCCTCGAACCAAGCCTGTCGCATCGCGCATCTCCGAGCCGGCGTCGGCGCTCGCTCTCGCGCGGGCGCGCCGCGGCGCCGCGTCTGCGGGCCGTCCTTCAAGCCCTTTCCGTCCCCCTTGCCGAGGGCGGCCGATCCGCGGGCGCTGCGCGCGCAGCCGTCACCCCAGCGTCCCCCTCACCGCATTGACGATCTTCTGCGCGGCGTCGTCGAGATCGTCGGCGGAGACGACGTTGAGGTTGGACCTTGCGATGATCTCCTTGCCGAGATCGACGTTGGTGCCTTCGAGCCGTACCACGAGCGGCACGCGCAGACCGACCTCCTTCACCGCCGCGACCACGCCCTCGGCGATCACGTCGCACTTCATGATGCCGCCGAAGATGTTGATCAGGATGCCCTTCACGTTCGGGTCGGCGGTGATGATCTTGAAGGCGGCGGCGACGCGCTCCTTGGTGGCGCTGCCGCCGACGTCGAGGAAGTTCGCCGGCGCCTCGCCGTAAAGCTTGATGATGTCCATGGTCGCCATGGCGAGGCCCGCGCCGTTGACCATGCAGCCGATCGTGCCTTCGAGCGCGATGTAGTTGAGCTCGTACTTCGACGCCTCGATCTCCTTCTCGTCCTCCTCGTTGAGGTCGCGCAGCGCGACGATGTCGGCGTGCTTGAAGAGGGCGTTCGAATCGAAGCCGATCTTGGCGTCGAGGCAGAGCAGCCGACCGTCCTGGGTGACCACCAGCGGGTTGATCTCCAGCAGGCTCATGTCCTTGGCGACGAAGGCCGCATAGAGCTGCGCGATCAGCCGCTCGGCCTGCTTGGCGAGATCGCCCGAGAGGCCGAGCGCGTGCGCGGCGCTGTGGCCGTGGTGCGGCATCACGCCCGTCGCCGGGTCGACCGTCAGCGTCACGATCTTGTCGGGCTGCGTATGGGCGACCTCCTCGATGTCCATGCCGCCTTCGGTCGAGACCACGAGGGCGATGCGTCCCTTCGCACGGTCGACGAGAAACGACAGGTAAAATTCGCGGTCGATCGCCGAGCCTTCCTCGATGTAGAGGCGACGCACGACGCGCCCTGCGGGACCGGTCTGCTTGGTGACCAGCGTCGAGCCGAGCAGCCGCGCCGCCTCCTTCTCGACGTCGGCGACCGACTTCACCACCTTGACGCCGCCGGCCTTGCCCCGGCCGCCGGCATGGATCTGCGCCTTGACGACCCACACCGGACCCGGAAGCTGGCGCGCCGCCTGCACCGCCTCCTCGACCGAAAAGGCCGGCACACCGCGCGGAACGGGCACGCCGAACTCCCGCAGCACCGCCTTCGCCTGATACTCGTGAATGTTCATGACAGACCTCGCGCGCGCAGCGATCGCGAGAGCGCGCCCTCGGCCCCTCGCCCATGCGAGGACAGCGCCTGAGGGATCGCGCCCCGGGCCCTCCTTCCCCTCCACGGCAACGGACGAAGAAGGAAGTCACAGAGCGAAAGTATCATCGACTGCGCCCACATCGCGCTACTTGCCGAGATCAGGCGCGATCTGTTTGCAGGCGTCCACAAGGCTCTGCACCGAAGCGACTGACCGCGAGAACATTTCCTGCTCGGACTTGGAAAGCTCGATCTGGACGATGCGCTCGACGCCCTTGGCGCCGATGACGACCGGTACGCCGACATAGAGATCGCGCACGCCGTATTCTCCATTGAGATAGGCCGCGCAGGGAAGCACGCGCTTCTTATCCTTCAGGTAGCTTTCGGCCATGGCGATCGCGGAAGCGGCGGGCGCGTAGAAGGCGGAACCGGACTTGAGCAGATTGACGATTTCGCCGCCGCCCTTGCGGGTGCGCTCGACGATGGCGTCGAGCCGCGCCTGGCTCGTCCAGCCCATCTTGACGAGGTCGGGCAGCGGAATGCCGGCGACCGTCGAGTAGCGCACCAGCGGCACCATGTCGTCGCCGTGGCCGCCGAGCACGAAGGCGGTCACGTCCTCGACCGAGACGTTGAACTCGTCGGCCAGGAAGTAGCGGAAACGGGCCGAGTCGAGCACGCCCGCCATGCCCACCACCATGTGCCGGTTCAGGCCGGAGGTCTTCTGCAGCGCCCAGACCATGGCGTCGAGCGGGTTGGTGATGCAGATCACGAAGGCGTTCGGCGCATATTTGCGGATGCCGGCGCCCACCTGCTCCATGACCTTGAGATTGGTGCCGAGCAGATCGTCGCGGCTCATGCCCGGCTTGCGCGGCACCCCCGCCGTCACGATGCAGACGTCGGCGCCCTCGATCGC
>JADGHE010000068.1 GCA_019689555.1 Variibacter sp.
GCCCTTGAGCCTCGTTCCGCCTCAAGCGGCGAAGCCCCCGTCCGGCCGGCCTCCCTCACCCGCCCCGCCCGCCGAACATCGGGCTCGCTCAGCGCGGCGACCAGCGGCCGGGTTCAAAGACCGAATCGAAAAGCTCAGGCTCTGCCGCCGCGGGGAGGTCCGCCGGCGGACGCGGCGTCGGTTCCCGCTCCGGTGGGGCGGACGCGGGCGGACTTGCCCGCTGGGCGTTCGGACGGCGCGAGCCCGGCGCCGGGCGGATATCGATCGGCGGCGGCAGCGGCGGCGGCGGCTCGACGGTCGGCGCCGCGGGCCGGCGGGCGCCCGGTGCCTGTCGCGCCGCCGGCGGAACCGGATCGCCGCCCGCTGCCGCAGGGCTCGCTGTCGGCCTTTCCGGCGGGCCGGACGCGGGCGGCGCAGACGGCGCAGGCGAACCGCCTGCGGGCGCATGGCGTCTCGCCTCCGCCTCCGCCGCGCGGCGCGCGGCCTCTTCCTCCGCGGCGCGGCGCGCCGCCTCCTCTTGCGCCCGCCGGACGGCCTCCTCGACCCTGCGCCGCTCGGTCTCTGCGGCCTGCAGGCGCCTCGCCTGCTGATCGACGGCGCGCAGCGTCAGCCAGCCCACGAGAGCGGAGACGTCCACGCTGCGCTGCGGCGCCGAGAGGGGGCCGCGCCACAGCACGTCGATCTCCGGCCGGCCGGGAACGCCGCCCTCCTCCGGTCCGAGCAGCGCGTAGCGCGCCTCGACGAGCCCCTTGGCGAGGTCGACATTGGCGCTCACGGCGAGGTCGGCATGCTCTCCGCGAGCCATGACGCTGCCGAGCCTCGCCTGACCGGCCGTGACGGTGAGGGCGCCGTCGGCGCGGGGCACACGCAGCGGCCCCTTTCCGAGCGCGTCTTCGACGACCGCCCGGATCGCATCAGGAGCGACCGCGCCGCGCTCATCGGCCGCACGGATCGCCGCGGCGAAGGCCGCGGGCGAAAGCCCCGCAATCTCCAGCCCTTCGAAACTCACCGTTCCGGTGCCGCCCAGCGCGCCGAGGAGCGTCGACGGGCTGCGGCCGCTGCCCTTCGCCTCGATCTGCAGGCTGACGCGCCCGGTGGCCGGCGGGCGCGCTGCGCCGGGCCAGAGCGCGGCAAGATCCGCGCCGATGACGGAGATGCGGCCGCTCGCGGCGGTGCCGAGCGGACCGCTCTGCAGCGTCACGGCGGCCTGCACGCGGCCGTCCCCGAGACGGCCCTCGATGTCTTCGAGCGCCGCCTCGCCGCTCTTGAGCTGCAACGCGGCCCGCAGCTCCCGCACTTCGAGCGCGGGCGAAAGGGTCCCGCGCGCCGCGCTGATCTCGATCCGGCCGGCAACGTCGTCGAGGAAGCGGGCGCCGAACGGTTCGCCTGACCAGCCCGCCCCGCGGGCGGCAGGCGTCCCCGCCTGCGCCGCGGGCATTCCGGCCAGAGCGCCGACGAGCGCCGCGAGATCGAATTGATCGGCCTCGAGCCGCCCGTCGATCCGCAAGGGCTTGCCGAGCGTCAGCGCAAGCCGACCGCCGACGGCGCTCCCGGCGACCTTCGCGCTCACGCCGCTCAGCACCACCCGATCGTCCTCGAGGATCAACTGCGCCTTCAGCGCGAGAGGCGCGGGCTGCGCGGGCCGGCCGAGAACCTGCCGCAGGACCGCGGCGTCGGCGAGATCGGCCGACACTTCGGCGCGTGCGCGGACCATGGAGCCGAGACCGGCATCCAGGTTCCCGGCGGCCGCGAGATCGAGTCCCGGCGCGGTCACTTGTCCCCGAACCGCGAGGCCGCCTCCGAGAGGCCCGGCGGCGCGCCAGCGCAGCGAACCCGGACCGGCGCCGATCGTCGCGAGAGCATCGAGGCCGGCGATGCCAGCGAGAACCCGTCCGTCCTCCGAGTCGATGCGGCCTTCGGCCCGCAACTCCGCCTTTTCCCACGCGGTCGCCTCCCCGCGCGCCTCGGCGTCGAGCGCGATGCGCAGCGGGCCGGCGTGGCCGTCGAGGCGCAGGCTCGCGGCGGCGCCCGCGCCGCCCTGCGCGGAGGCCGGCGGCCGATCGAGCTTCAAAGTCAGGTGCAGCTTCGCGGGCGCGAGTTGCGCCGCTTGCGCCCGCAGCCATGCGGCCGGCCTCGGCGCGGCCCTGTCGAGAACGGCCGCGAGGCCATCGAGCCGCTCCCCGGCGACTTCGACCGTGAGCGCGCCGCGCGGGGCCGTCCAAGGTCCCTCGATGCGCCCGGTGAGAGACAGAGCCGCGCCGGCGAGGTCGCCGATCGCGAGCCGCTCCACCGCGAGGCCCTCGCCGTCGAGCTTGAGCCTGGCCTTGGCACCGGTCGCCTGAACACCCGCCAGGGTGACGCGGCCGACCTCCAGCGCGAGCGCCATTTCGCCCGGACCGCTCGCCTCCGGCAGCGTCGCCCGCGCCAGAGCCGCGACGGCGTCGAGGTCGAGCTCCGCGGCGTTGACCTCCGCTTCGAGCCGGGGCTGCGGCTGCGCGGGCGACGACCACCGATAGGCGAGCCGGCCCGCAATCGTCTTGCGGTCGAACTCCGCGCTCAGGCGCGAGACCGCGAGCCGCTCGGGCGTGACGGCAATGTCGCCGCGCAGCTTCAGAGGCGACGCGACGGCGCCCGCCGTCGCCGCCGCACGGCCTTCGAGCCACGCCGCGAGCGCCCGCGGATCCGTCGCCTCCAGGCTCGCGGGTCCCTCGAACGAATAGCCCTGCGGCGATACGGCCAGCCGGCCGCTCGCGCGCAACTGGGCGAACCCCGGCGCGCGGAACTCCAGCGTCTCGATCTCCCAGCCGTCGGCGTCGGAGCGAAGATCGCCGCGCACGGCCTGCACCGTCGCGCCGCCCATGGTGAGGGCGTCGACGCCGATCCCGAGGCGCACCGGTAAGGGCGGCAGCGGCGCGGTCCGCAGCTTCTCGGCAGCGGCGCGCAGAATGCCGGCCGGCAGGCGGCGCGCCCCCTCGGGCAGGGCCGCGAAGCGGTCGAGGTCGAGCTGACGCGCGGAAAGCACGGCCTCGCACCGCGGCCGCCCGCCGAATTTCACCTCCCCGGCGCCGCCGAGCCTGAGCGCCCGCTCCTCCGGGCCGAAGGAGATTTCGAGCGACTCCGCGAGTACGCCCGCGGGGCTCGCCTTGATGCGGCCCGCCATGCGCCAGGGTTCGCTCGCGGCCGCCCGGCCTTCGACCAGAACGATGCCGGCGGGCTGCGACACCGTCACCGCGCCCTCGAAGGCGGGGATGCCGCGCTCGAACTTCAGCGTCCCGTCGGCTTCCAGGGCGAGCGGCTCCTGCGCGCGGTCGAGCGCGACGCGCAGCTTGACCTCGCCGTCCGCCCCCCGGCGCCCGGCGCTGACGCGGAAATCGTAGGATCGGCCGCCCGCGACGAATCGGCCCTCGCCCCTGGCGGGGCCCGCGAACGAGCGGATGTCGCCGTTGAACCGGACCTGCTCCAGCGTGGTCTGCGCGCCGCTCGCCGCGTCGCTCAGCGCGATGCGGGCGTTCTCGACGGTGAGGTTCTCGATCGCCAGCGCTTCGGGATCGAGGTCTCCGGTTTCGGATCGCCAGTCGAGCCGCCCGCTCGGATCGAGCCCGAGGCTCGCCTCGGCGCCGACGATGCGCACCTCGCTCGCCCGCCAGGCGCCGCGCAGGAGAGGTCCGAGCGCGATCGCGATCGACAGTTCCTGCGCGCGCAGGCGCGCCGCCCCCTCGCGCGGCCGGAGCTCGATCTCGCGCACGGTGACGGACGGGACCGGCAAGGCGCGCACCTCGATGTCGCCGCCGATCCGCACCGGCGCACCGACGAGCCGGCTCGCGTGAGCCTCGAACAGCCCGCGGTAGGCGCTCCAGTCGACGAAGTAGGGACCAACGAGCGCGGTGACGAGCGCCAGAATGATCGCGATGCCCAGTCCGAGCAGCGTCGTCTGCACCGTGTGCTCCTCGTGCCGGCCGCATCCGGCCGGCATCGCCCGCCTGGATTCGACCCGCGCAGCACAACATCGAAGCCCGGCCGATCCCCGGCCGATCCGCGTGGCGAGCGCGGCGCCGAGGCGGCCGGTTCCGAGGGGATTGCGAGGCCGCTTAGCCGCTTTTAACGGCTAATCTATGTCGCTGCCGAAATCAGGCAAAGGCGACAATCTTGCCCGGGTTCATCAGGTTCAGGGGGTCGAGCGCGAGCTTGATCGCCCGCATGGCCGCGAGCGCCGGCGCGCCATGCTCGGCTTCGAGGTACTTCATCTTGCCCTGGCCGACGCCGTGCTCGCCCGTGCAGGTGCCTTCCATGCGCAGCGCCCGCTCGACCAGGCGTTCGAGAAACTGTTCCACCGCCGCGATTTCCGCGGGATTGTTCATGTCGACCAGGGGCCCGACATGGAAGTTGCCGTCCCCGACGTGGCCCACGATCGGGGCGACGAGGCCGAGCGCGTCGATGTCCTTGCGGGTCTCGACCACGCATTCGGCGAGGCGCGAGATCGGCACGCACACGTCGGTCGAAAAGCCCTTGGCGCCGGGGCGCAGGGCGACCATGGCCCAATAGGCGTCGTGCCGCGCCTGCCAGAGGCGCGTGCGCTCCTCGGGCCGGGTGGTCCATTCGGACGGACCGCCCCCGAACGCCGCCGCGATCTCGGCGAACCGCTCCGCCTGCTCGGCGACGGACGCTTCCGTGCCGTGGAACTCGAGGAAGAGCGTCGGCGTCTCGCGCAGCGAGAGCTTGGAGTAGAGGTTGCAGGCACGTACCTGGACTTCGTCCATGAACTCGATGCGCGCGACCGGAATGCCCGACTGGATGGTCGCGATGACCGCGTCGCACGCGCCCTTGATCGACTGAAAGGGGCAGACGGCGCTGGAGATCGCCTCGGGAATGCCGTGCAGCTTCAGCGTGAGCTCGGTGATGACGCCGAGCGTGCCCTCCGAGCCGACGATCAGGCGCGTGAGATCATAGCCGGCCGAGGACTTGCGCGCGCGCCGGGAGGTCGTCATCACCTCGCCGTTCGCCAGCACGACCTTCAGCGACAGAACGACGTCCTTCATGGTGCCGTAGCGCACGGCGTTCGTCCCCGAGCACCGCGTCGCCGCCATGCCGCCGAGGGAGGCGTCGGCGCCGGGATCGAGCGGGAAAAACAGGCCCTGGTCGCGCAAGTGCTCGTTGAGCTGTTTGCGGGTGATGCCGGGCTCGACCACGCAGTCGAGGTCTTCCGCATGCACCGCCAGCACGCGGTTCATCTCGCGCAGGTCGATGGAGACGCCGCCGAAGGGCGCATTGACATGGCCTTCGAGCGAGGTGCCCGTCCCGTAGGGGATGACCGGCACGCGGTGCCGGGCGCACAGGCGCACGATGTCCTGCACCTCTTCGGTCGAGTGCGGAAAGACCACGGCGTCGGGCGGCTGGTTGGGCAGCCAGGTCGTGGTGTTGGCGTGCTGCTCGCGAACGGCCTTGGACGTGACCACGCGGTTGCCGAAACGCGCCGCAAGGCCCGAGAGCACGGCCTCGACGGCCTCGGCGGGCGGCCGTTGCGGCGCGGACGGGACGGATGGTGCGAGAGCGGGCATGGCGTTTTCGGGAATGCTCGGGAGAAGCACGGTAGCAGACCCCTCCCGGCGAAGGCAAAGCCCGGCGCCTCGGCGGAGGTCGAGCCCCGCCGGCACGAAAAGGGCGACAAGCGCGAACGGATGCCCCAGAATTGGCGGGAACAGCGTCGCAAGCCCGAGCAGCCGAGCCTCCCGCGGATGTTGGATCGTAGCGATTTCGAACCCGTGTTCTTTGCTCCGTTCGTGTCCTCGGTGATGCAGGTCGAGCCCGGGTGGATCGATTACAACGGCCATCTCAACATGGCCTACTACAACGTCCTGTTCGACCGGGCGGTGGACGAGGTCTACGAGCTGCTCGGCGTCGGCGCCGCCTATGTGGAGCGCGAAAAGCGGTCCCTGTTCACCGCCGAGGTCCACGTGCGCTATCTGCGGGAGCTGCACGCGGGCGATTCCGTGCGGGTGACGTTCCAGTTGCTCGGATTCGACCACAAGCGGGTGCACTATTTCGAGCAGCTTTTCCATGCGACCGAGGGCTGGGTCTCGGCCACTTCGGAAAACATGGCCCTGCATGTGGACATGGAGGCGCGGCGCACGGTGCCGTTTACGGAGGCCGTGGCGAGGCGCCTCGCCCGCATGCAGGCGGCCCACGCCATGCTGCCGCGGCCGGAGGCGGCGGGCCGGCGCATCGCCATGCCGAAGGCGGGCACCTGACGGGGCCTCGCGCGCCCCTCGCAAAACGCCGCCGCGAGTGCCATTTTTCGGTCCATGAGAATCATGGGTAGGCGGGCTCGTGGCTGACCGGCTGAAACAGGTGCGCGAGCCTTTCGATGTGCCGGCGCCCGCCCCGGGCGGGATCGCCGCGCGGGCGCGCGCGGGCGCGGCGGCCCCCCGCTATCTCGAGGGCCTCAATCCCGAGCAGCGCGAGGCGGTCGAGACGCTGGAGGGACCGGTGCTGGTGCTCGCCGGCGCCGGCACCGGCAAGACGCGTGTGCTGACCACGCGGATTGCCCACATTCTGAGCCTCGGCAAGGCGCGGCCGGGGGAAATCCTGGCCGTGACCTTCACCAACAAGGCGGCGCGCGAGATGAAGGCGCGCATCGGCGTGATGGTCGGCCACGCCGTCGAGGGCATGCCCTGGCTCGGCACGTTCCACGCCATCGGCGTCAAGATGCTGCGCCGCCACGCCGAGCTCGTGGGGCTGAAGACCGACTTCACCATCCTCGACGTCGACGACCAGATCCGCCTCCTCAAGCAGATCATCACGGCCGAGAACATCGACGAAAAGCGCTGGCCGGCGCGCGCGCTCGCGGGGCTAATCGACGGCTGGAAGAATCGCGGCCTCACGCCCGAGCAGGTTCCGGCTGGCGAGGCGGCGACCTTCGCCGCCGGCCGCGGCAAGGACCTCTACGCCGCCTATCAGCAGCGGCTCAAGACGCTGAACGCGGCCGACTTCGGCGACCTGCTGCTCGAGAGCATCAGGCTGCTGCGCGAGAACCCCGAGGTGCTGCGCGACTACCAGCGGCGCTTCCGCTACATGCTCGTCGACGAGTACCAGGATACGAACGTCGCCCAGTATCTGTGGTTGCGGCTCCTGGCGCAGCGGCCGGTTCGCACGAACCTCGTTCCGGGGCGTGCCGAAGGCGCGGGCTCGCAATCCGTGCCCCTCGCGCCGCGGAACATGCAATCCGGGCCCGCCGATGCCGCGTCGCGCAACGGCGATCGCCCGCAGGGTGAAAGCGGTGGGCAGCCCAACCTCTGCTGCGTCGGCGACGACGACCAGTCCATCTACGGATGGCGCGGGGCCGAGGTCGACAACATTCTGCGCTTCGAGCACGACTTTCCGGGCGCGAAGGTGATCCGGCTCGAGCGCAACTACCGATCGACGGGCCATATCCTCGCCGCCGCCTCGCACCTGATCGCGCACAATGAGGGGCGGCTCGGCAAGACGCTGCGCACCGAGAGCGAGTGGGGCGAAAAGGTGAGCGTCACGGGCGCCTGGGATTCCGAGGAGGAGGCGCGCGCGATCGGCGAGGAGATCGAGCAGTTCCAGCGCCAAGGCCACCCGCTCAACGAGATCGCGATCCTGGTGCGCGCCTCGTTCCAGATGCGCGAGTTCGAGGACCGCTTCATCACCCTCGGCCTGCCCTATCGGGTGATCGGCGGCCCGCGCTTCTACGAGCGCGCGGAAGTCCGCGACGCGCTCGCCTATCTGCGGCTCGTCGCCCAGCCGGCGGACGACCTCGCCTTCGAGCGCATCATCAACGTGCCGCGGCGCGGCCTCGGCGACGCGACGCTCAATCTGCTGCACGACTATGCGCGGGCGAACGGAGTGCCGCTGATGGAGGCGGCCCGCGTTCTCGCCACGACGGAGGACCTCAAGCCGAAGCCACGCGCCGCGCTGCGGGACCTTGTCGCCGCGTTCGACCGCTGGCGCGCGCTGCGCGACACGATTCCGCACACGGAACTCGCGGAGATTGTGCTCGACGAATCCGGCTACACCGAGATGTGGCAGAAGGACCGCTCGGCCGACGCCGCCGGACGGCTCGAGAACCTGAAAGAGCTGGTGCGCTCGATGGAGGAGTTCGAGAACCTGCAGGGCTTTCTCGAGCACATCGCGCTCGTGATGGACCGCGACGCCGCCGACGACACGGACGCCGTCTCGGTGATGACGCTGCATTCCGCCAAGGGGCTCGAATTCGACACCGTGTTTCTGCCCGGCTGGGAGGAAGGGCTGTTTCCGCACCAGCGTGCGCTCGATGAGAACGGCCGCGCCGGCCTCGAGGAGGAGCGCCGCCTCGCCCATGTCGGGCTCACCCGGGCCCGGCGGCGGGCCAAGATCTATTTCGCGACGAACCGCCGCATTCACGGCCTGTGGTCGACCACGGTTCCCTCGCGCTTTCTCGACGAGCTGCCCGCGGAGCATGTCGAGGTGAAGGAGGCGGCTGGCGGGTTCGGCGGCTATGGCGGCTACGGCGCCTCGCGCTTCGACGAGGCGACGGCCTTCCGCTCCGGCTATGCGACGCCCGGCTGGCAGCGCGCGCAGGCGCGGCGGCGCGGCGGCTTCGCCGACGACGAGGATTTCTCGACCTCCGCGGCGGGCCGGCGCGAGCCGAGAGGGGGCGCGTCCTCCTCCGCCTTCCGCGCCGGGCGAGAAGGCCGTTTCGGCGGCGGGCGGCGCGTTCCGCTCACGATTGAAGGCGAGCTGGTCGCAAAGTCGACCGGCACCGTCTCGCCGTTCTCGGTGGGCGACCGCGTGTTCCACGACAAATTCGGCAACGGCAACGTCACGGCCGTGGACGGCAACAAGCTCACCATCCAGTTCGACAAGGCGGGCGAGAAGCGGGTGGTGGACAGCTTCGTCAGGAAGGCGTGACCGCGCGTGATCCTGCCCCCTGTGCCGATTGTGGTCGCAGCAACGAAGAAGCCGGAACGACCCTCAACTCCCCTGCCGCCGCGGCCGGGCGCGCGGGCGGGCGGATTTTTTCCTGACAATTTTTCCCTGAGCAGCGATCCAGGAGGGGCGCAGGCGTGAACGAAGACAGTTTCGTGGTCCGTCTCGGCGGGTCCGAGGGCGAGGCGCGGCGCATGGCCGGTCTTCTCGGCGAGATGCTCGACATGGACGCGGCCTCCGTCAGCGTCTTCGAAGCGGACCGCCGCTGGAGCGTCGCGATCCACTGCGCCGCCGCGCCGGATCTCGAGGCTTTGCGCGCGCTGATCGTCGAGATCGCCGGCGCCGAGGCCGCCGCGGGGCTCGAGATCGAGAAGCTTGCCCGGCAGGACTGGGTGGCCGCGAGCCTTGCCGGCCTGTCGCCCGTGCGCGCGGGCCGCTTCTTCATCCACGGCGCGCACGACCGCGCCAGGGTGCCCCCAAACGCGGTGCCGATCGAGGTCGAGGCGGCGCTCGCCTTCGGCACCGGCCACCACGGCACCACGCGCGGCTGCCTGCTTGCGCTCGACCGCCTGCTCAAGGCGCGGCGGCCGCGGCGGGTGCTCGACGTCGGCACTGGCACGGGCGTGCTGGCGATCGCCGCCGCGAAGGCCGCGCGGCGGCCCGTGCTCGCGAGCGACATCGACCGCCAGGCGGCGCGCATTGCGCGCGCGAACGCGCGGGCGAACGGCGTGGGCGCTTTCGTCGAAACGATCCAGGCGAACGGCCTCCGCGGCCGCCGCTTCCGCGAACGCGCGCCCTACGATCTGCTGCTCGCCAACATCCTGCTCGGCCCGCTGCAGCGCCTCGCCGTTCCCGTCGCACGGCTCACCGCCCCGGGCGGCTGCGTCGTCCTCTCCGGCCTGCTCGCCGGCCAGGTCAATGCCGCCCTCGCCGCCTACCGGCCCCAGGGGCTCGCGCTCGCCCGGCGCCTCGACCTCGAAGGCTGGGCGACCGTGGTGTTGACGCGCCGCAGCCGCCCCCGAAACGCGAAAGCCCCGAGGCGATAGCGCTCCGGGGCTTTTCGCGGCAGTTCGGCTCTGCGGCTCGCGACCTAGGCGCCGCGCACGAAAGGAAGGGTCCACTTCGTGCCGACCGCCTCCTTGAACGCGGCCTGCTCGGCAAGCTCAGGCGCGATGCCCAGATGCTCGCGAACATGGTGCTCGGCCTGCCGCATACGCGCCTCGATCAGCCTGCCGAGGAGCCGCTGGAACCAGCCCTTGCGCTCCGACGCGGCACGCTCCGCGGCGCTCAAATCCCGGAATGTCGCTGTGGTCATGGCGATCTCCGTGGCTGGAGCCGACCCTTTCGGCCGGCCCCTTTGTGCAATGCAATATAGGCAGCCGAGGAAAATGGGTGAGGCCCGCTGACGCATGGAGGTCCGTCGCGGATTGCATGCATTTATCAAGCCTTTTCAAGGCACCGATCGGGCGATGGAATGGACCGGTGTGCGGCCTCCCGCGGCCGCCTTTTTTTTGCAATGCACCTATGCGGGCGAAGCGGGCGCGCCGACTCCTAGCGGGCGGCGCACATTGCAGCTTGAGGGAGCGCCCCATAAAGTCCGCCCACATGTTCGAAGCCCGTTTTCAGACCTTCACTGACACGGCCGACCGCGGCGCGATTCCGGCGCGCCTTGCGGGCCTGCGCGCGGAGCTGGCCCGCAGGGGGCTCGACGGCTTCATCGTTCCGCACGCCGACCGCCACCAGAACGAGTATCTTCCGGCCTGCGAGGAGCGGCTCGCCTTCATTTCCGGCTTCACCGGATCAGCCGGGCGGGCGATCGTGCTCGAGGGGCGCGCCGTGCTGTTCGTGGACGGCCGCTACACCCTTCAGGCGCGCGACCAGACGGACCCGGCGCTGTTCGAGGTCGTTCTCGTGAGCGAGACGACGCCCGAGGCCTGGATGGAGGCGAACCTGCCGGCCGGCGCCCGCCTCGGCTACGATCCCTGGCTGCACACCCCCGCCGACGTGGAGAAGCTGTCCGCCGCGTGCACGGCCGCGGGCGCGACGCTCGTTCCCGTCGAGTCCAATCCGCTCGACGCAGTGTGGGCGGATCGCCCTCCCCCGCCGCTCGGCCCCGTGACGCTGCACGATCTCGCCTTCGCGGGCGAACCGGCGGAGGCGAAGCTCGCGCGCATCCGCACCGAGATCGAAAAGGCGCGCGCCGACGCCCTCGTCGTCTCGAATCCGGCCGCGGTGGCCTGGGCCTTCAACATTCGCGGCGCGGACGTGGCGCACACGCCGCTCGCGCTCGCCTTCGCGGTGATTCCGGCCGCCGGACGGCCGGCGCTTTATGTCGACGGGCGCAAGCTCGACAATGCCGTGCGCGACGCCCTCGAAAAGCTGGCGGACCTGCGCGAGCCCGACGCCCTGCCGCGCGAGCTCGCGGCGCTGGGCGCGGCGGGCCGGACGGTGCGACTCGACGCCGCGAGCGGGGTCGAGGCGCTGTCGCGGCTCATCACCGAGGCCGGCGGCAAGGTCACGCGCGGCGCGGATCCGATCGCGGCGATGAAGGCCGTGAAGAACGCCACGGAGATCGCCGGCGCGCGCGCCGCGCAGCGCCGCGACGGGGCGGCCGTGGCGCGCTTCCTCGCCTGGTTCGACCGCGAGGCGCCGACCGGCCGGCTCACGGAGATCGACTGCGTCGCCGCGCTGGAGACGTTCCGCCGCGAAACGGGGGAACTCAGAGACATCTCCTTCCCGACGATCGCCGGCTCGGGGCCGAACGGCGCGATCGTGCATTATCGCGTCACGCAGGCGACCAACCGCCGCATTTCACCGGGCGAGCTGTTTCTCGTCGATTCCGGCGGCCAGTATCGCGACGGCACGACGGACATCACCCGCACCGTCGCGGTCGGCGCGCCGACCGCGGAGATGCGCGAGCGCTTCACCCGCGTGCTCAAGGGCCATATCGCGATTGCGCGCGCCGTCTTTCCCGACGGGATTGCGGGGGCGCAGCTCGACACCTTTGCGCGGCAATATCTCTGGGCGGCGGGACTCGACTACGACCACGGCACCGGCCACGGAGTGGGCAGCTATCTCGCGGTGCACGAAGGGCCGGCCTCGATCCACAAATCCAATCTCTCCGCGCTCAAGCGCGGCATGATCCTGTCCAATGAGCCCGGCTACTACAAGGCGGGCGCTTACGGCATCCGCATCGAGAATCTGGTGCTGGTCGTCGAAGGCCCGCACCTCGCCGGCGCCGACAAGCCGCTCAACGCCTTCGAGACCCTGACGCTCGCGCCCATCGACCTGCGGCTCGTCGAGCCGGCGCTCATGGACGCGGCCGAAATCGCCTGGCTCAACGCCTATCATGCGCGCGTGCGGGCGGAGATTGCGCCGCTCGTCGACCCGGAGACGCGCGCCTGGCTGGACGCGGCCACACGGGCGCTGCCCCCCGCCTGACGCTGCGACGAACACGTTTCGCGCAGCGCATTTGTGCGTCCGGCGCAGGCGTGCATGGCGGGCTCGGCGCTGGTCCGCCTCGCCCGGTCGGTTTATGACGGATCCCGCGAATCGGCCCGCCGGTGATTGCAGGCTAACCACGTGCGCTTCCCCGATCCTTCCGTCGCCATGGAGCGCCGCAAGCCGCCGCCGGCCGCGCTGCTTGCGCTGTTGATCGCGATCGCCTCCGTCGCGCCGATGTCGCTCAACATCGTGATGCCGGCGCTGCCGGGCATCGCTGCCGCGCTGCGCGCCGATTCGGTGACGGTGCAGCTCACGCTGTCGCTCTATCTCGTCTGCATGGCGCTGTCGCAGCTCGTTCTCGGCGCCCTTTCCGACCGCTTCGGGCGCCGGCCGGTGCTGATCGGGGGGCTGATCCTCACGGTCGGCGCCAGCATCGCCGCCACCATGGCGACGACGATTGCCGCGCTGGTCGCGGCGCGGGCGCTGCAGGCCTTCGGCGCCTCGACGGGCATGGTCATCAGCCGCGCCATCGTGCGCGACTTGTTCGAGCGCGATCGCGCCGCCTCGATGCTCGGCTGGGTGACGATGGTGATCATGGTCGTGCCGATGATCGTCCCCCCGCTCGGCGGGCTGCTCGATTCGACGCTCGGCTGGTCTTCGATCTTCGTCTGCATCGCGCTGTTTTCCGGCGCGGTGCTGGCGTGGGTGTGGATCGCGCTTCCCGAGACCATGGCGGCTCCCGCCGGAGGCGGCGGCCTCGTGCGCTTCCTCGAAGAAGTGGGCCTGCTGCTCAAAAGCCGCGCCTTCAACGGCTACGTGCTGTGCGGCGCCACCGGCTCGGCGCTGTTCTTCGTCTTTCTCGGCGGCGCGCCGCACGTGATCTCCACGCTTCAGGGGCGCAGCGCGTTCGAGCTCGGCCTGTGGCTCGCCACGGCCTCCGTCGCCTACATGGCGGGCAACTTCGTCTCGGCGCGCTACTCGACGCGCTTCGGCGTCGACGCGATGGTGGCGGCGGGCGCAGGCGTGGGCGTGCTCGGCGGGATCGCGGTGGTGGTGCTGGTGCTGGGCTTTCCCGAACTGGGGCCGCTCATCATCTGCCTGCCGCAGTGGATCACCGCCTTCGCCAACGGCCTGCTCATCCCGAACGCGATTGCGGGCGGCATCAGCGTGCGGCCGCAGGCCGCCGGCACGGCCGCGGGCATCCACGGCTTCGTCCAGATGGGCGTCGCCGCCGCCTCGGCCCAATGGGTGAGCCATCTGCTCGCGCACGCCACGACGGCGGCGCCGATGGCCTGGATGCTGCTTGCCTTTTCGCTCGCCTGCGCCGTCGGCTTCGTCGTTCTTATTCACCGGGCAGCGCCCGCGCCGCGCGGCGACTGATCGACCGCTCGATCACCATCGCGAGCCCGGCAGTGCCGGAACCGGACGGCCGGTTTCCGCGTTGGTTGCCGGGTTTATGCGGGGAGGAGCCGACGCGATGTTGTCCACCATCCTGATCATTTTGCTTATTCTTCTTTTGATCGGCGCGCTTCCGCGCTGGCCGTACAGCGCCGGCTGGGGCTACGGCCCCGGCGGGGTCCTCGGCGTGATCCTTATCGTCGTCATCGTGCTTGCGCTGATGGGGCGCATCTGACGCGCGTCGGCGACTGCATAAGGCTTCCCGCCGCGAGCGCGGGGCGCGCGCCGAAGCGCAACGCGGGCAGAAACCTGAACTTTGAAGCGGCGCGCGGCCGACGTTTTACCCGCATCTGACGCGCGTCGGCGACTGCATAAGGCTTCCCGCCGCGAGCGCGGGGCGCGCGCCCGCAGCGCAACGCGGGCAGAAACCTGAACTTTGAGGCGGCGCGCGGCCGACGTTTTACCCCTGCGACGTGTCACCCCTGC
>JADGHE010000024.1 GCA_019689555.1 Variibacter sp.
GGAGCTGATCGAGGCCGCCGTGGAAAAGGTGATCGCCGAAGGCCGGCACCTCACCCGCGACCTCGGCGGCACGGCGAGCACCCAGGAGATGGGCGACGCGATTGCGGCAGCGGTGCTGAAGGGTTGATCCGATCGCGTGCGGATCGCGGCCGCGGGCGGACGTGCGCGCCGACGCCGCACCGCAACATGCGGCCGCCATGTGCCTTCTGTTCAATAATTCTGTGACAGTCGTGCACGTTTGCGGCGCCGGTTGCTTGTTGTGGCAGCCTGGCAATCGTGGGAAATAGAAGCCGTTGGCTGCAAAATTCGAGCCCGATCCAGGGAGGGCGCGCATCGACATGTACAGTCTTCAACTCAGCTCCGAACAGCTCGAAATTCGCGACACGGTGCGTGAATTCGTCGCCCAGGAGATCAAGCCGGTGGCCTTGCAGGCCGCCCGGCTCGAAATGACGCGCCGGCCGCTGCTCGTGGACCTGCTCGACAAGGCCTCGCAGATGGGGCTGCGCACGCTGATGCTCTCCGAGGAGCGGGGCGGCGCCGGCGCCGACACCCTCACGGCGTGCCTGGTCGCCGAGGAGCTCGCGGTCGGCGACATCGACCTCGCGACGGTGCTGACGCGCACGTCCGCGCTCGCGCCGCTCTTGTTCGATCAGCTCATGACCGACGCGCAGCGGGAGCGCTTCCTGCCGGCCTTCCTCGCCGACGACCGCTATCATCTCGCTTATGCCGCGCGCGAGCCCGGCGCCGACAATGCGATCGGCGTCAACTACCATCGGCCGGTGGCAATCGGCAGTCCGATCAAGACCACCGCGAGGCGCGACGCGAACGGCGACTGGATCATCAACGGCGCCAAGGAATGCGTGCACAACGCGCCGGTGGCGAAGCTGTTCGCGGTCGACGTGAAGACCGACGCCTCCAAGGGCGTGAGCACGCTGCTGGTGCCGCACGACGCGCCCGGCCTCACGGTGACGGAGAAGGCGGGCATGGGTACGTTCGTTCACGGCAGCTGCGGCGACCTCGTGTTCACCGACTGCCGGGTGCCGGGCGACAACCTGCTCGGCGCGGAGGGCCACAGCGCCCTCGGCGCGTTCTTCGCGAGCGGGCGCGGCGCGCCGCAGATCCATGCGCTCAATCTCGGCGTCGGCCGCGCGGCCTACGAGGCGGCGCTCGACTACACCCAATTGCGCGTGCAGGGCGGCCGCCGCATCGTCGAGCACCAAGCGATCGGCGCGCGGCTCGCCGACATGGCCATCAAGATCGAGACCGCACGCAACGCCATCTGGCACGCGGCCTGGGCCGCCGACCATCCCGAAGCGGTGGCGGACCGCAGCCTGCCCGACCTGCCGCTCCACCTCGTCGCCCATGTGTTCACGGCCGAAGCCATGTACCAGGTGGCCAAGCGCGCGGCCGACTGCTTCGGCGCCATGGGCGTTATGCGGGACATGCCGCTGCAGAAATATGTCGGCGACACGCTCGTGTTCCTACACGACGGCGAGGGGGTGGACGACGCCAAGCTGCGGCTCGCCGAAGCCATTGTCGGATATCGCCGCACGGCTGCGCCGGCGGCGCAAGCGGCCGAATGAACCTCGAGCCGAAAGGACGGGAGCCATGGATTTCGCTCTGAACGAAGAACAACGCCACTGGCAGATGAAGGCGCGCAAATTCGCCGAGGAGGAAATTCGCCCGATCTCGCTCGCGCGCGACGCCATCGAGGATCCCAGCGAGACCTTCACCTGGGACATCATCAAGAAGGGCTCGAAGCTCGGCTTCCGCACCATGGCGGTGCCAAAGGAGTACGGCGGCCACGGCACCGACTATGTCTCGCAGGCGCTGGTGATGGCGGAGCTCGCCCGCGGCGACAGCGCCATTTCGAAGACCTTCAGCCAGTGCTGGAAATGGAGCCACCTCATCGCCGCGGTGTGCTCCGACGAGCAGAAGGACCGTTTTCTCAAGCCCTTCATCGAGGACGACACCTATGTGCTGGGCAAGGGCGGCACCGAGCCCACGGCCGGCTCCGACAACCGCCTGCCGCCGCCCGACGACCCCAAGGCGGGCCACAAGCTGCGCGCCGAGCGCCACGGCGACGAATGGATCCTCAACGGCGAGAAGACCTTCATCGCCAACGGCAGCATCGCCAAGCTGTTCTTCCTCGACGTGCGCACCAATCCCAACGTCAGCGTGAAGGAAGGCTCGACGCTGTTCATGGTGACGCGGGACACGCCCGGCTTCCGCCACGGCAAGGTGTTCAACAAGCGCGGCTGGCGCTTCTACCAGAACGCCGAGCTGATCTTCGAGAACGCGCGGGTGCCGCACGCCAACGTGGTCGGCGAGGTGAACGGCGGCGGCAAGAAGCCGGGCGCCGCGGGCGACACCTCCGGCGGCGACATCTTCGGCGATCTCGAGCTCGCCGCGAACGCGCTCGGCGTCTGCGAATCGGCCTGCGAGCTCGCGATGCAACACGCCCGCACCCACAAGCAGGGCGGCCGGCCGCTGGTGGAGCAGCAGCTCGTGCTGCTCAAGCTCAACCGGATGTACATGCTCACTGAGGCGCTGCGCTCCTTCGTGCTGCGGGTCGCCTGGGAGCACGACATGAAGATCCACTCGGCCAATGCCGGCCTCGCCATGAACTTCTCCGAGGAGGCGATCCAGACCGTCACCGAGCTCGGGCTCGAAATCTTCGGCGCCGCCGGCGGCGTGACCAGCCCCGAAGCCGAGAAGCTCGTCCGCGATTCCCTGATCTGGACGCACCTCGCCGGCGACAACGTGCAGCGCATGCGGGTGTCGCAGCGGCTCGTGCGCATGGCCGAGGCGATCGAGCGCAAGGCGCGCGAGACGATCCCGGAGCTCACGGCCGCCGAATAGCGGCGGTCGTGGCCCGGCCACAGGGAGGACGCCATGAAGTACCGCAAGCACGAGGCCAAGGACTACGCGCGCACCGTGCTCAAGGGCGTGTGGACGGCCCTGCCGACGAACTTCACGGCGGACGACCGGGTCGACGAGAAGGCGACGGCCGCCAACCTCGAATACTGCATCTCCGCGCTGAAGATCGAGGGCCATTACTGCCTCGGCAACGTGGCCGAGTTCTGGTCGCTCACCAACGAAGAGCGCATGCGCATCCACGAGATCAACGTGGAGACCGCGAGGGGCCGCATCCCGTTGATCGCGGGATGCCACCACCAGAACCCCTACGAGGTGGTGAGGCTGTGCAACCACGCGCGCGACGTGGGCATCGACTTCGCGATCGTGCTCACGCCCTACCAGGGCGCGAAGTCGGACGATGCGGTGTATGAGTTCTACCGCTTCGTCTGCGAGCGCACCGATATCGGCATCGTGCTGTTCAACATTCCCTCGGTGTACTACCCGATCCACGAACAGCTCGCGAAGCGGCTCGTCACGCTGCCCAACATCTGCGGCTTCAAGCAGGCCAACCCGTCCCCGCTCGCGACCGCAGCTTTGCGCGAGGCGATCGGCAAAGAGGTCGTCATCAGCGTCGCCGACGAGGCGCCGTGGCTCCACAACATGACGGTGATGGGCGACCAGTGGCTGCTCAATTATTCGCCCCACCTGTATCAGGTGCCGGGCTACCTGCCGCTCCACGACTACACCCAGGCCGCGCGCGCGGGCGACCTCAAGACGGCGACGGAGATCGCGCAAAGCCTCAATCCGCTGCGGGCCGTGCAGGCCCGCTGGGTCAACGGCTACGGGCGGCCGACCGGGCGCATTCCCGCGCACGAGCAGAAGGTGTGGATGGAGCTGCTCGGCATGGCGGGCGGCCCGGTGCGGCCGCCTTCGACGCCGATGGACGACGCCTCCCGCCGCGCGCTCGAGGCCGACCTCGCCGCGACCGGCCTTCTCGACAAGGCGCGCGCCCGCGCCCCGGCGATCGCGGCGGAGTGACGACGCGCCTGCCGGCGCGCGTGGCGGCCGCCTTTGCGCCCGGCGCCGCGGAGCACGGCAGCCATTCCGCGTTTCGGCGGCACCCAAGACGTTCTCCGGCGCCGCCGCGGCCGGGGCCCGGCGCCGCCGTTCACCCCACGAAGGTGTAGCGGAACCGGTCGCCGTCGGCCTCCACGAGACCGGTGGTCGGATGCGGGAAGTGGATCGGCAGCACGTAGGTGCCGGTGCCGGCGACCTTGCTCAGAAACGCCCGGCGCGAACGGGCGGCCTGCTTGGGATCCCAGTCGAAGATGGTGGACCAGTCCGGCTCCCGGCATTGCAGGGCGTGGTGCATCAGGTCGCCGGACACGACCGCCTGCTGGCCGCGCGAGCGGATGTTGACGCAGCAATGGCACGGCGAATGCCCCGGCGTGGGCGTAAGAGAAATCGTGTCGTCGAGCGCATAGTCGTCGTCGACGAGCAGCGCCTGGCCGGCGGCCACGATCGGCTCGCAGTTGTAGCGCCAGACGTTGCCGGGCGGGTTGGCGCCGCGCCTCGTCGCCTCCTCCCAGGCGGCGTACTCGCCCTTGTGGAAGATGTACTTCGCGTTGGGGAAGGTCGGCACCCAGCGGCCGTCCCGCAGCACCGTGTTCCAGCCCGTATGGTCGATGTGCAGATGCGTGCAAAAGACGTAGTCGATGTCCTCGAAGCGCAGGCCGGCGGCGCGGAAGCCGTCGAGCCAAGGCTTCTTGGGAAAATCCATCGGCGGCGGATAGCCCTTGTCCTCGCCCGTGCACGTGTCGATGAGGATCGTGTGCTTGGGCGTGCGCACGATGAAGGTCTGATAGGTGATGACCATCTTGCCGGACGCGGGATCGAACACCACCGGATCGAGCTCGGCGAGATGGCGCCTGCCGATCTCCGGATCGTAGGCGGGAAACATCTCTTCCGGCTTTCGCCACGGCCCGTCGCGCTCGACGATGCTGGTGATGGTGACGTCGCCGATCTTGAGCGTCTGCATGCCTCTCCCCCTTTCGAACGGAGCACATCTCGGGGCGTCGCGCTGCGGGCGCGCCGATCCTCTTGCCCTGCGCCTCGGGACGCAGCATTCCACGCGGGCCCGGGGGCGGCAATGGGCGACCGAGGCCTGCGATCGTTGCCGCGTGGCGCACGCCGCCCGGCCCACGGATGCGTCGCGACGGCGGCATGCGGACGCGTCGCCGCCGGCGGCCGACGCCGCTTTCGCGACACCGTCGCGCCTCGACTCGCGGCCTCGCGTCTCGCCGCACGTATCGCGGTATGGCGAATAGTTCTCGAATAGAAGGCTTTACTGCCACACACGTGTACTGCCACCCGACAATGGGACGGACTTCGGAACGGCCGGCTGTCGATTGCCGGCGAGTCGTGGCAGGACGTGCTCAAGCTGGCCAGGCCCGGCCGCGTCAGCGCCCCGCGACGCGCGCGGACCCCATTCGGCTTCGCGGATGCCCGGCGCTCACGTTTTGCCGGCCGGCACGGCAGGTTGCGAAGCTGCGTGGCGTTTTGCCCGGCACAGCGCCCGGTAGAGGGCTATGTATTCGCCGGTCATGCGCTGCACCGCGAAGCGCTCGGTCGCGGCTTGCCGGCAGTCCTGCGGATTGATGGCGTCCGCAGCCTTGATCGCCTCGGCCATTTCGGCGGCGTCGCGGACCAGAAATCCGGTGCGTCCCGGCGCGACGATGTCGCACAGCGCGCCGCGCGGAAACGCGATCACGGGCGTGCCGCAGGCGAGCGCCTCCATCGCCACGAGCGAGCTCGTCTCCTCCACGAGGCTCGGAACCACGAGGCAGCGCGCGGCGGCGAGCAGCCGGCGCTTTCTGGCGAAGGCAAGCGGGCCGAGGAAGCGGCGCTGCCGATCGAGCCGCGGCGCGATCTGCTCCGCGAAATAGCGCCGGTGCGCCTCACAGTCCCAAACGTCGCCGCCGAGGAGCAGCGGGCACTCCGCGCGCCGCGCCGCCGCGAGCGCGAGGTGATAGCCCTTCTCGGGACAGATGCGGCCTATCGCCAAAGCGAAGCGCCGCCTGGCGTGAACGCCCGCAGCGAGCTCGCGCACCGGCACCCCGTTCGCGATCGGTGCCAACAACGACGGACTTTCCGGGCACGCGGCCTGCTGGGAGCGCGACACGCAGTTCAGCCAGGTGTCGGGACGCTGCGGCGTAAGAGCGTCGGACGGATACCAGGCGGTCGGCAGATGCAAGGTGGCGAGCACGCAAGGCCCGGGCGGGGGAAGATAGGCGTGGAAATCGAGGCCGTGCATGTGGACGATGTCGACCGCCCGCCGGCCGAGAACGCGTCCTATGGCCGCGCGATAGAGGCGGTGCGCCTGCTCGCGCCCGGCCTCGTCCCAGCGCGCCGGCGGCATGGCGATGAGGCGTCCGGCGACGCGGGAGCCCTCGCGAGCGACGACGAGCGATTCCAGCCCCGCATTCACCAGCGCCCGGTCGATGTGGCTCACGATCTGCTCTGCGCCCCCCGTCGCATCCGGACCCACGAGCGCGAAAGGGAAGGCGACGTTGAGCACGCTCAGCACGGCCCGCCCTCGAGCCGCGCCAGAGCCTGCGCCGCCAGCGCGCGCCAGCGATCGGAGCGCATGCCCCAGTCGAAGCCGTCGTAATAAGCGCCGTGCGCGTGGGGAGAAGCCGTGAACCGGTAGGCGGGGGCGGCGCGAAGCCGCTCCGCGGAAACGCCGAAGGGTCGCAGCGCCGCGGATTGACTCGCATAGGCGTCGACCATGCGCCGCTTGCGCGCGCGCAGCGCGCGGCCGGCTCGCAGCGTCGGCGAGCACACAGAGGCGTCGAGGAGATCGCGGCGTCAGCGTTCGCGCGCCAGCACGCGATCCACCATCTCGCCCGCGAGGCCGAGATAGCCGGCCGGATCGCACAGGCGCTCGAGCGCGGCGCGCGAGAGGTGGCGCGAGATGTCCGGGTTGCGCGCGAGCAGCTCGACAAGCGGCGTGCCGGTCTTCGCCACCTCGCGGCAGATGTCGTAGACGAGGTCGTGCGCCCGCTGGCGGCCGAGATAGGGGCCGAGCCCCATCATCACGGCCTCGGAGACAATGGCGCCTTTCGTGATGTCGAGATTGGCACGCATGCGCGCGGCGTCCACCTCGAGCCCGTTCACCAGATCGCGCGTCTGCGCCAGCGCGCCGGAGGCGAGCAGGAAGATTTCCGGCAGCGCGATCCACTCGATCTCCCAGGGGCCGGTCGAGCGCTCGTGGTCGGCGACCGCGGCTTCGAGCAGCGCCGCAACGTGCTGGCGCACCAGGGCCGTGGTGGCATGGATGTAGAGGCTCGCCACCGGATTGCGCTTCTGCGGCATCGTGCTGCTCGATCCGCGGCCCGGTTGGAAGGGCTCGAACACCTCCGCCACCTCGGTCTGCATCAGCAGCTTCACGTCCATGGAAATCTTGCCGAGCGTTCCGGTGAGCAGGCCGAGGAAGCAGGCGACCTCGCCGATGCGGTCGCGCACCGTGTGCCAGGCGATCTCGGGCTGGCCGAGGCCGAGCTCCTGCATCAAGGCGGCCTGCACTTTGAGCCCGTCGGCGCCGAGAGAGGCAAGCGTGCCGACGGCGCCGCCGAATTCGCCGACGAGCACGCGGGGGCGCAGCTCCTTCAGTCGCTCGCGGTGGCGCTGCATCGCGGCGAGAAGCGTCGCCGCCTTGAAGCCGAAGGTCAACGGCACCGCCTGCTGGAGATTGCTGCGCCCGGCCATGGGCGTGTCGCGATGGCGGCGCGCGAGATCGGCGAGCCCGGCGGCGACCGCCTCCATGTCGCGCTCGATCAACTCCAGCGCCGCGCGGATCTGCATCACCGTCGCGGTGTCGGTGATGTCCTGCGTCGTCGCGCCCCAATGGCACCACTCGCCCAGATCGCCCTCGCAGAGGGCGACGATCTGCTGCACCACGCCCAGGACCGGATAGCCGATGCGCTCCGTCTGTGCCTTGAGCTGCGAAAAGTCGATGTTCTCGATGCGGCACTTGCTCTCGATCTCGCGCGCCGCGTCCTCGGGAATGATCCCGAGGCGCCCCTGTACGCGCGCGAGCGCGGCCTCGATCTCGAGATAACAGGCCGTGCGGTACTCGTCGGAAAAGACCTCGCGCATCTGAGGCGTCGAGAAGATGTCGCGGAAGATCGTCGAGTCGAGCGCGCTCGCGGGCATGACTCCTCCCTCTTGAATGCACCTGCGGAAGAGCGAAAGGCACGGGCCGGCGGAAAGCTTAACGCACGCGCAAGCCCCCGGCGACGGCCGGCGCAGGAGGTTTGAGGGAGGCTTATTGCAAAAACACGACGCGCGCCGGCCGTTTTCGCTCGTCTCACGGTGATCTGCGGCGCGAGTCTCTTGTCGGCCGGCGGCAAAGCGCGTGTCGGCGCGCAGACCCGATTCAGGGCCCACGCGCGCGGCGCCCCAGCGGCAGGATAGATCCGGATGGCAACCGTCATCGAAACCGGCGAGGACGAAACGGGCGCTCAACGCCGTGCCGATCGTGCCTTAGGCTGGACTCGTCTAGCGAGCGCCCGTGTTTCCCTCCGCCGGAGGGGCCCGACCGGGCGCGGCGGGCGGAGGCGAAGTCGCGGTCGACTGCCCCGTGTTCGCCGCCGGATTGTTGGTTGCAGACTGCTCGCTGCTGCCGATTCCGAACAGAAGGATGAGAACGATCACGACGACGGCTACGCCGCCGACGATCCATCCCCAATTCATCCTCGACGGCCGAGTCGCATAAGGATCGCCGGGACCGCGGGCCGGGTCCTGTGTTCGCAACGGATCTCGCATGTCGGCCATGACGGCCTCCTTCTCTGCCATGGGGAGACAACCGCCCGGTCGGGACAGGGTTCCCGGGGTTTCGGCGCTGCAGCATCGCCGCAAACGCGCGCCGGACGCGACGGTCAGGCGCGGGCGGGCGCGACGTGCTGCCGGCCGACCAGCAGGGTGACGATGGCGAAATTGGCGAGATTGAAGGCGATTCCGGTCGCGAACGCCGGCGCGTAATAGCCGAAATGATCGTACAGCAGGCCGGCCAGCCAGCCGCCCGTCGCCATGCCGGTTCCGCTGCAGAGCAGCAGCACGGGAATCCGCCATGATGCTTCCGCCGACGGAAACAGCTCCCGCGTCGCCAGCATGTAGGCGGGAATGAGGCCGCTGAAGCCGAGCCCGAACGCGGCGGAGACGGCGAAAAGCCCGGCCTCGTCCTGCGTGAGCAGAAAGGCCGTCATGGCGGCGGCCTGGCTCGCCGAGCCGATCACGATCGTGTGCAGGCCGCCGATCCGATCGGAAATCAAGCCCCAGACCTGCCGGCTGACGAAGGCGGTGCCGAGCAGGAGCGAGAGCATGGTGGCGCCGTGCGTCGCGCTGATGCCGAGATCGGTGCAGAAAGCGACGAGATGGCTCTGCGGCATCGACATCGTGACGCAGCACATGAAGATCGCCGCCGCCATCAGCGCAAAGACGAGGTTGGGCGGCCAGCCGAGCACCGCCCCGCCCTTGACCGTATGACCTGTCTTGGCATGCGGCGACGCCGGCTCGTCGGGCGGCGGCCGCAGGAACGAGAGGGCGAGCAGCACGATCACGGTCGCCGCGAAGAGGCCGTACCAAAGCATCGTCTGCCTCCAGCCGAAGGCGGCGACGCCGCGCTCGAACAGCGGCGGCCAGAGGAAGCCCGCTATGTGCGTGCCGCTCGAGATCAGGGCGAGCGCGGAGCCGCGGCGACGGTCGAACCAGCGGCTGACATAGACGTAGAGCGGCGCGTTGATGCCGGCGAGCCCGATCAGCCCGATGAAGAGGCCGTGGCCGACATAGAGCGGCCATCCCGGCCCGAAGGTCGAGAAGGCGAGGCCGAGCGCGATCATCGCGGCGCCGAACACGACGGTCCAGCGCACGCCGGTCCGCTCCGCGATCCGGCCCATGAGGATGCCGCCGAGCCCCGAGCCGAACCACGCGAGCGAAACCGCGAGCGAAGGGCCCGAGCGCGCGCCGCCCGCCTCCGCCGCCACCTGCTTGAGCGCCACGACCATGATCCACGGCGCGCCGAAGGAGAGCGCGAGCACCGTCAGCGCCACGCAGGCGACGACCCAGGACGTTCGCGTCTCGACGGACTGTGCTGCGGGCTTAAGCATCCGACGGGGGCTCGACGCACGCGGGGCTGCGCGGACACGGCGCTTGAAGGGCGCACGGCGGCGGCGCGCCGCCGCGGCAGGCATTTGCCTTCAAAATGTGCAAAGGCGCGCGTGCAGCGGTCAAGCCACGATCTGCATGCCTTGCCGCAGGGCTGCATCCTTTCCGCCGCATGGCGCGAGGAGCGGTTCGTTCGATGTCCGAATGATGCCGGGGGCGGAACGCCGGAAAGGCTTGACCGCGGTCTAGGCGGTCGCGGCGTGCGGCTCGGAAAGGCGGCCCTGGTTCGGATCGATCGCAGCCTCGGTGATCCGCTCCACAGCGGCGCGCTCCGCGTCCGACAGGACCCAGCCGATCGCCCGCACGTTCTGCTCGAGCTGCTCGGGCCGCGTCGCCCCGGCGATGACGCTCGCCACCATCGGCTTTCCGAGCAGCCAGCCGAAGGCGAGCTCGAGCAGGCTGCGGCCGCGCGCGTCGCAGAAGCGCTGCAGTGCCTCCACCATGCGCCAGTTCTGCTCGGTGACGAAGCGATCGATGTGGCGGCGGCTGTAGGAGAGGCGGGAGCCTTCCGGCATTGCGGCCCCGGGCCGGTATTTGCCGGTGAGCAGCCCGCTCGCGAGCGGGAAGTAGGGCAGCAGGCCGAGGCCGTGCCGCTCCATCACCGGCATCAGCTCGCGCTCGATGCCGCGCGCAAGCAGGCTGTACTGGTCCTGGCAGACGACGAAGGGCGCGAGGCCGGTGCGCGCCGCGCACTGCTGGGCCTCCTCGACCGCGGCGCCGGAGAAGTTCGAGCAGCCGATGGCGCGCACCTTGCCCTGGCGCACGAGATCGTCGAGCGCGCGCAGCGTCTCCTCGATCGGCGTCGCGGGATCGGGCCGGTGGACCTGGTAGAGGTCGATCCAGTCGGTGCGCAGGCGCTTCAGGCTCTCCTCGACCGCCCGCATGATGTAGGCGCGCGACGCGCCCGCAAGCTCGCGCGAGGCGCCCGCGCGCAGCCCGAATTTCGTGGCGAGCACGACGTCCTTGCGCCGGGGGCCCAGGATCCGCCCGATGAAGTCTTCGGACGCGCCGTGCGTCTTGCCGTAGGCGTCCGCTGTGTCGATCAAGATGACGCCGAGGTCGAGCGCGGCGTGCAGCACCTTGCGGGCTGCATCGAAGTCGATGCGGTCGCCGAAATTGTTCGTGCCGAGGCCGACGACGGAGACCTCGAGATCGGAATTGCCGAGCCTGCGCTTTTCCATCGTCCCCCCTTCCTGTCTTTCGCCCGCCGCGCGAGCGCGCGCCGCGGCGATCACGTCGCCGGCGTGGGGCGCTGCTCGCCGACCATCTCGGCGGCGATCTTTTCGGCGATCATCACGGTCGGGATGTTGGTGTTGCCGCGCGGCACCGTCGGCATGATGGAGGCGTCGACGACACGCAGGCCGCCGATGCCGCGCACGCGACCCGAAGGGTCGACGACCGCGCCCGGATCGTCCGGCCCGCCCATGCGGCAGGTGCCGCAAACATGGAAGGTGCCGCCGACATTGCGGCGCACGTGCTCGGCAAGCCGCTCGTCGTCGGCCACCAGCGTCGCAAGGTCCGTGCGCGTGCTCGTCAGCCGGCTGAAGGCATAGTCGCGGAACGCCGGAACGGCGTCGACGAGGCGGGCGAGCACGGCGGTCTTGATCGCGTTGGCGCGGGTGCGCCGGTTGAGCAGCCGCAGGCGATCCGTGAACTGCACCGGAAACACGGCATCGTAGAGCGGCCGAACGTGCTCGGAAGCGACGATCGCGACGACGCGCCGGAAGCCGTCCATGAGCCGCAGAAGGTCGGTCTCCTCCCCGCAGAAATTGAACTCGACGCGCGGCATGTCCTGCGGCCGCGGAGAGACGAGCGACACCCGGCCGCGCGAAGCGGGCTTGAAGATCGTGGCATTGAAGTTCGCGATCTGCTCGCCGAGCGCGTTCCACGACGACTTCGAGTGCGCGGCGATGTACATGTCGCTCGGCGGACAGCCGGGCATGTTCGAGGAGTAGCGGAAGCACGTCACCGGGTGCGGCCGCAGCGATTTCGGCTGGCGCGCCGGCCCGCGCAGATGCACGCCGACGAAGAGCAGCGGATGGTTCTGCAAATTGGCGCCGACGCCGGGCCGGTCGGCCACCACGTCTATGCCGAGCGCGCGCAGCTCTTTTGCCGGGCCGATGCCGGCACGCATCAGGATCGCCGGCGAATGGATGGCGCCGGCGCTGAGGACGACCTCGCGGGCGCGGAAGGTGCGCTGTTGGCCGCCGACCGCCGCCGTGACGCCGACGACGCTGCGCCCCTCGAAGATCAAGCCGGTGACGAGCGCGGAGGCAAGGATGGTGAGGTTCTTGCGCGCGCGCGTGGCGGCATCGAGGTAGCAGAGCGCGCTCGAGGCGCGGCGCGTCGGCCAGGCGCTGATGGGCAGCGAGCAGTAGCCGTCGCGGAAGTCCGCGTTCATGTCGGCGATGTAGGGGACCTGGCGCTCGGCCGCGTATGCGAACACGGCGCGCGACAGCGGCGGCCACTGTTCGCGCGGCGTGCGCCGGATGGGGATCGGCCCCGCTCGTCCGTGCAGGGCGCCGCCGAAGTCGAGATCGTTTTCGAGCTTGACGAAGTAGGGCAGCACGTCCTGCCAGCCCCAGCCGCGGGCGCCCAGCGCCTCCCATTCGGCATAGTCGTCGGGCGTGCCGCGCAGCGCCACCATGCCCATGACCGTCGAGCCGCCGCCGATGACGCGGCCCTGCTCCAGTCCGACCGCCGGCGAGGTGTCGCGCGTGCGCCAATGCGCCTTCAGCCCCGGCCATTTGTAGTCCGGGTTGTAATAGGAGGTGCAGTAGGTGTCGAGAATGTCCGCCGGGATCTCGTTCGGCGGGTAGTCGCGCCCCGCCTCGATGAGCAGGACGCTGCGCGAGGACTGCGCCGAGAGCCGGTTGGCGAGCACGCAGCCGGCAGCGCCCCCGCCGACGATGATGGTGTCGTATGTCGTCGTCATCGAGCGGTGCCCGCCCCGTCCTGAACCGTTCAGCCGTCCCGCCCCGCGGGCGGCGACCCGGCGCCCGCGGCAGACCTGCGGCGCCGGATCGTCCGTCGTTGCGGACCAGGAGGGAAGACGACTACTGCGACCGCCGCAAGCCGAGGATTTGGCGCGCCTCGTCGGGCGTTGCGATCTCGCGGCCGAGATCGCGCGCGATGCGGACCATGCGCTCGACGAGAACGGCGTTGTTCTTCGCGAACTCGCCGGGGGCGATGTAGGGGTTGTCCTCGTAGCCGACGCGCACATGGCCGCCGAGCGCGACCGCCATCGCCAGGATCGACCACTGCTTCTCCGGATTCATCACGCTGACGTTCCAGATGCAGTTCTTGGGCAGGTTGTCGACCATGAACTGGAGCGCGCGCTCGGTCGGCGGCGTCCACGTGCCGCCGGGCCAGCCGATGAACAGCGTCGTGTAGGTCTTCTCCTGAAGGTAGCCGTGCCGCCGCACGAATTCGAGGTTCCAGAAGGCGCCGGTCTGGAAGCACTCGACTTCGAGCTTGACGTTGTGCTCCTCGGCCGCCTTGCAATAGGCGAGCAGCTCCTCGACCGGGTGCAGCGCCATCATCCGCTTCGGCGGATATTTCGGATCGGGGTTGAAGTATTCGTCATGGACGTTGAAGGCCACCGCCATCATGTCGGGGCCGAGCTTCATCAGCTTGATCTTCTCCTCGATGCGCGCGCTCGCGACCCCGAATTGCATGATGGGGTTGACCTTGCTCATGATCGCGTCCTGCAGCCGCTTCCAGTCGTCGTGGTGAATCCGCGACACCTGGCGGCCGTCGGCCTGGATCGAGTCTTCGAGCGTGCGGCGGCCGTGAATGTGGGCGATCGCGGCGCCGGCGTTGACCGCATCGATGTACTGCTGCGCGCAGGCCTGAATGTCCTCCTGCGGGGGGCAATAATAGTTGCCGGGATACGAGGTCCGCGAGTCGCAGGCCACCGTGATGATCAGCTTATCCATTGGAACTCCTCACAGAGTCTTGCTTGCTAATTGTCAGAACAGGCGTTGCATCGGCTGCATCGCGTTGCAGGTTCTCGGCCCGTGGTTTTCGTCCGCCCTGGCGGGCTCGGGCGGAGGGCCATCCCTCCGCCCGACGCGCGCCGCGCTCGGGCATCCCCGTGCCGCGGTGGGTCACGACCCGAGGATTCACACGGCAGAGCCCGCAAGGCGGGAACGAGCGGACGTCATGGGTCAAGTCAAAGGACGTGGGAAATGACTTCGGCGGTGTGCCGCAACGTGTCGACGTGGGCGAGCAGCGGTTCGAGCGCGCGCCCGCTGAGACTGATGGCGCCCACGGGCTCGTTCGCCGCATCGAAGATGGCGGCGCCGATGCAGTAGGAGCCCGCCGCGGCCTCCGCATTGTCGACGGCATAGCCGCGGCGGCGCGTCTCCTCGAGCTCCTCGAGGAACCGGGGAACGGTCGTGATGGTGTTCGGCGTCAGCGCGACCAGCGGCCGCGCCTCGAGGATCGCCATGACCTCGCTCTCGCGCATGAAGGCGAGGATCGCCTTGCCGAGCGACGAGCAATGCGCCGGCACGGTCTTGCCGAAGCGCGTGTAGATCGTCGGCAGCGAGGGCTTCTCCACGCCCGCGAGGTAGAGCACCTGCTCGCGATGCAGGATGCCGAGATTGACCCGCTCGCCGGTCTGCTGCGCGAGCGCATGCAGGTGCGGCAGCGCTTCGAGCCGCAGACGGTTGCGGTCCAAGAGGCTCGCCGCGAGCGGCAGCACCGAAAAGCCGATGGAGAGTCGGCCGTCGATCGGGCTCTGCACCAGATGGCCCTCACCGGCGAGCGTTTGCACGAGACGGTAGGCGGTCGGTCGCGCGATCCCGGTCCGGGCCGCGAGCTCGGCGATGGTGAGCGGCCGTTCGGCGGTCGCCACGGCCTTCAACACCGCCATCGCCTTGCGCAGGCTTTTCACCGTGGAGCGGTCGTGGTCCTCGACCCCTCTGCCGATGCGACCCCCCCGAATGCGCGCGCCATAAACCCGCCGCTCTTCGATCGGCTGTACGCTCAAATCATCCTCCCCCTTGTCCGCAATGCGAACGCATTGCTCGAAAATAGAGTTGCGCGAATTTGTGTTAGCGTCAATCGTGCGCGCGTGCGGCTGGCGGGCCCGCGCCGCAATGCGGACGGCGGCCGATCGGCCTTTCAGTCGGCGATGTAGTTGTCGAGCGGGCCTGCGACGTGGCCGGCGAAGATCGGCACGCAGGAGGGCGGGAAGTCTTGCCGGAACCGCGCGCCCTGGTCGGCGGCGGCCCTGATGAAGCGATCGAGATGGCGCAACGCGCCGGTCGGCAGATCGTGCAGCACCATCAGCGTCCAGGGCTGCGCCCGGCACTGATCGAGCGCGCGCGCGACCCAGCCGTCGGGGTCGGCCCAGTCGCGCGGCACCGCGTTCCACAGCACGCAGGTGAAGCCGCCCGCGAGCAGCACGTCGCGCGTCCAGGCACTGAGCAGGCGCCGGTCCAGGTTTCCGCCGCCGCCCACGGGACGAAACAGACGCAGCGGATGCGCGAGGTCGCCGATGAGATGCTGCGTTCGCGTGATTTCCGCGGCCGCCGTCGCCGGATCGGTCTGTTGCCCGAGCGGCACCGAATGGCTCCAGGTGTGGTTGCCGATCCAGTGCCCTTGCGCCCGCGCGCGCTTGGCGAGCCTGCGCGCGCCCGGCTTCGCCAGCCTTTCGCCGACGACGAAGAAGGTGGTGCGGATCGCGTGGCGCGCCAGCACGTCGAGCACGAAGGGCGTCGCGTCAGGATCCGGCCCGTTGTCGAACGACAGCGTCAGATCGAATCCGCCGCTCATCTCCATTCGTCCCGGACGGTGTGCGCGACGCAGCCGCGAAGGCGCTCACCCCGCGGCCGCGGCCTCCCTGTCGCAAGGCGGGCTCACGCCGCCGCTGCGGCCTGCTGCTTCCGCTCGAGCACGAAATCGTAGCGGACCAGGTACCAGGGCTCGTCGATCATGTCGCCGTTCGGCGCCTTGCCGGGCGGCTGCTCTTCGAAATCGACGATGAGCTGCTCCTTCACGCCGAACACGACGTCGGTGTCGATGTATTCGTCGCCGCGCCGGAACAGATGCGTGATGACCGGGTGATAGCCGGGCGCCTGCAGGTGGAAATGAATGTGCGCCGGCCGCATGTGGCTGATCGTCGTGCGCTTCATCAGCTCGCCGACCGTGCCGTCCATCGGGATCGTGTAGCCGATGGGCACGACGGTGCGGATGACGAAGGAGCCGTCGGCGGCGCTGCGATACACGGCGCGCATCCACGGCTCGTCGACCGCGCGCTGCGCCTCGTAAAGGCCCTCGCCGTCCGTCTGCCACACGTCGAGCAGGGCGCCGGCGATCGGCTGCCCGTCCGTCCCGCGCACGGTGCCGACCACGATGCACGGAACGCCCGGCGCGCCCTCGGCCATGTTCTGGCCGTTCGCGAGTTCGGGCGAGCCGTGAACATGGAACGGCCCTTCGACCGTCGTCGGCGTCGCGCCCGTCGCGCGGCGGTTGTTGATCGCATCGACCAGCATGCTGACGCCGAGAACGTCCGATGCGAGGATGAATTCCTGTCGCTTTTCGGTGCACAGTTGACCGGTGCGCGTGAGCCAGTCGATGGCCGCGAACCATTCCTCGGGAGTGGGCTCGACCTCGCGCACGAAGGCATGCAGATGCTTGACGGCGGCGGTCATCACCTGACGCAGACGCGGGTCGGGAATCTGCTGCCAACGCTCGATCGCGAGATCCGTCAGATTGGCTTCCGTCACATAGGGCATTTCCACTCTCCCCAAGCTCTTTCGATGTTGCGCGCAGAATATCGTAAAACCGCGCGCCGGGGCAGTGAATTTTCGCCACCCACGGGCCTCCACGCCGCGCCGCTCGCGCCGCGGCGACGGCCAGCCGCGCCGGCGGGCGCAGGGCGCAGGGCGCATTGTGTCGAGGCCCCGCATTCTGCCTGCAAGGGTTGCCTGTCGACTTTCGTCGGGGCGGCGCCGCGGTCCGGCGCGACGCCTGTCGGCCGAAAGCGCGCCTTTTGCGAACGACTGCGCGATCTGCGCGTTAACGCTCTGCGCGGCTGATGACCGCCATCAGCTCGGTGAGCTTTTGCCGCTGCTCGGCCCTGTCGCCGGAGCGGATCGCGTGCTCCACGCAGTGGTTCACGTGATCGCGCAGAATCTCCTCTTCGAGCCGCCGCAGGGCCGCGCGCGCGGCCGCGATCTGCGTGATCACGTCGATGCAGTAGCGATCCTCCTCCACCATGCGCGCAAGCCCGCGCACCTGGCCTTCGATCCGCTTCAGCCTCTTGAGGCACGACGCCTTGATGTCCTTGCGCATGACTGCTAGATACCCCACGGGGGTATGACAATCAAGGGGTGCAGCAGGAGCCGCCATGACCCATTCCGCTTGCCACGATCACGCTCACACGCACGGCCACGCGGACGGCCCAGCGACCCACGATCAGGCGGCGCACGGCGTGCGCGACCCGGTCTGCGGCATGACCGTCGATCCTCATACAACCCCGCACCGGCACCAGTATGCCGGGCACACCTATTATTTCTGCTCGGCCGGCTGCCGCGCGAAATTCGCCGCCGACCCTCGCAAATATCTTGGCGAAGCCCGGCCGCCCGAGCCCCTCCCGGAAGGGACGATCTACACCTGTCCGATGCACCCCGAGATTCGGCAGGTCGGCCCCGGCTCCTGCCCGATCTGCGGCATGGCGCTCGAGCCCGAGCTTGTGACGGCGGAGACCGGCCCGAGCCCCGAGCTCGTCGACATGACGCGCCGGTTTTGGATCGGCCTCGCCCTCACCGTGCCGCTGGTCGCGCTCGAAATGGGCGGCCATTTCCTGGAACTGCACGCCGTCGTCGGCCGGGCGCTGTCCAACTGGATCCAGTTCGCGCTCGCGACCCCGGCGGTGCTGTGGGCCGGCTGGCCCTTCTTCGTGCGCGGCTGGCAGTCGCTGCGGACGCGCAATCTTAACATGTTCACGCTGATCGCCATGGGCACCGGCGTCGCCTGGGCGTACAGCGTGGTGGCGACGCTGGCGCCGGCGGCCTTTCCGCCCGCCTTCCGCGCGCACGACGGCTCGGTCGCCGTCTATTTCGAGGCGGCCGCGGTCATCACCGTGCTGGTGCTGCTCGGGCAGGTGCTGGAGCTGCGCGCGCGCGAGCAGACCTCCGGCGCGATCCGCGCGCTGCTCGATCTTGCGCCGAAGACCGCGCGCCGCATCGCCGACGGCGGCCGCGAGGACGAAATCCCGCTCGAAGCCGTCGCGGTGGGCGACCGTCTGCGCGTGCGCCCTGGCGAGAAGGTGCCGGTGGACGGCACGATCGTCGAGGGCCGCGCCTCGCTCGACGAATCGACGATCACCGGCGAGTCGATGCCGGTCACCAAGGAAGCGGGCGCGAAGGTGATCGGCGGCACGATCAACGTGAGCGGCGGGTTCGTCATGCGCGCCGAGCGGGTGGGGCGCGACACGATGCTCGCGCGGATCGTGCAGATGGTCGCGGCCGCGCAGCGCTCGCGCGCACCGATCCAGCGTCTCGCCGATCAGGTGTCCGGCTGGTTCGTGCCGCTCGTGATTTTGGTCGCGATCGCCGCCTTCGCCGCATGGGCGACGTTCGGCCCCGAGCCGCGCTTCGCCTATGGGCTCGTCGCTGCCGTGACGGTGCTCATCATTGCCTGTCCCTGCGCGCTCGGCCTCGCCACGCCGATGTCGATCATGGTCGGCGTGGGGCGCGGCGCGCAGGAGGGCATGCTCATCAAGAACGCCGAGGCGCTGGAGCGGCTCGAAAAGGTCGACACGATCGTGCTCGACAAGACCGGCACGCTGACGGAAGGGCGGCCGCGGGTGCTGGCCGTGCGACCGGCCGAAGGGTTCTCCGAAGAGGAGGCTCTCCGCCTCGCGGCGAGCGTGGAGCAGGCGAGCGAGCATCCGCTCGCGCGCGCCGTCGTCGAGGCGGCGGCCGCGCGCGGCCTTGCGCCGGCGCGCGTGCGCGGCTTCGACTCGCCGGCCGGCAAGGGCGCGATCGGCCTCGTGGAGGGTCGCCGCGTCGTGCTCGGCAACAGCCGCTTTCTGAACGAACTCGCGATCGCCACCTCGTCCCTCGAGGCGGAGGCCGAACGCCTGCGCGGCGAGGGCGCAACGGCGGTCTTCCTGGCGGTCGACGGCAAGGCGACCGCGGTCATCGCCATCGGCGATCCGATCAAGGCGACGACGCCCGATGCGCTGCGGGCGCTCGCCGGCGAGGGAATCCGCGTCGTCATGCTGACCGGCGATCATCGGGTGACGGCGGAAGCCGTCGCCCGGCGCCTCGGCATCGCCGAGGTGAAGGCGGAGGTGCTGCCGGAGGACAAGAGCGCCGCGATCGCGGCGTTGCGGCGCGAAGGCCGCGTCGTCGCGATGGCCGGCGACGGCGTCAACGACGCCCCGGCGCTCGCCGCGGCCGACGTCGGCATCGCCATGGGCAGCGGCACGGACGTCGCGATCGAGAGCGCCGGCGTGACGCTGGTCAAGGGCGATCTCACCGGCATCGTGCGCGCGCGCCGCCTTTCGGCCGCGACCATGCGCAACATCCGCCAGAACCTCTTTTTCGCCTTCGTCTACAATGCCGCCGGCGTGCCGATCGCGGCCGGCGTGCTCTACCCGGTGTTCGGCCTTCTGCTTTCGCCCATCATGGCTGCCGCCGCCATGGCGCTTTCGTCCGTGAGCGTGATCGCCAACGCCCTGCGGCTGCGCCGGACGGCGCTTTAGCCGGCGGCGTATGGCCGTCGCCGCCCGCCGCGGTGGAGACGAAGGAGCGCAGGCCGCGGCCGGCGCGGCCCGCGGATGCCGTGATAATCTCAGCCGGCGGCCGGGCGGTCCGGCGGGCCTTGCGGCGCAGGCGGCCGCTGCGCGCCGCCGTGGCGGACGCCGCAACCACCCGCCGGACGGAGCCTCGGCGTCTCGTCAGTGCGTGTGGTCGTGCGACTTCGCCCTTTGCGCGCCAATGGGCTCGACCTTGTATTCCACGTCCACCGTGCCCGCCTTCTCGAAAGTGAGCCGGCCGCGCAGAACCTCGCCCTGCTTGAGCGGCTGCTTGAGCTCCGTGAACATCAGGTGAAAGCCGCCGGGCTTGAACGCGACGGTCTCGCCCGGCTTGATTTCGAGCCCGTTGGGCAGAGCGCGCATCTTCATGACGCCGTCCTCCACCTTCATCTCGTGGATCTCGAAACCGCCGGCATTGGTGAGCGATCCGCCGACGAGACGGTCGGGCGTGCTGCCGGTGTTGGTGATGGTGAGATAGCCGCCGGCGATGGTGGCGCCGTGGGGCGTGGCGCGCGTCCACGGCTGGTCGATGACCAGCGGGCCCAGCCTGAATTGCTGGGCCATGGCCTGCGGCGCGAGCGCGGCGGACAATGCGGCGGCGAGAACGAGTGCCGCCCGCTTCGGGAACCTGCCCGTGACGATCATGACAATTTCTCCATCGTGTGCCCGATCCCGCGCGGGAAGGCGGGCCGTGTTTTGGGTTGAGGCTGTGGCGCCTGACGAGGCGCCGGCTTTGCGTCACACGACGGGAGGAGCGCGCGGGCGATGGGCCGAGCGGCCGCGCGCGGCCTGCGCCCGGTCCGTGGCGCGCGGCAGGGATGGGACGGCAGCCGCGATACGGGCTGCGCCGGCCTGCCCCGGAGGGGCGACCGCGCCGGAGGCCGGCGAACAGGGGCAGCAGGCGCCGCAGCCGTGCGGATCGTGCGGGGCGGACGGCGCTTGGCCTGCGCCGGCAGGCGTGCAGACGACTCCCGCCTCAGGCGGCGCGGCCGAGTGCTGCCCGGCGGACACGCCCGCGGCGACCGCGGCGAACACCGTCTGCAGCAGCAGCGCATACACGGCCGCGAAAGCCGCAAGCGCCGCGAAAGGGCCGCCGCACCGGCGCCGGGGTCCGGAAAACGCGCCGCCGGCGCCGCGCGCCCGACGGGCCGTTGCAGCCGCATGTCTTCGCCTCGGGGCCATCGCCGATGGTGATGGCTCGGGGGCGGACGCGCGTCAAGCTTCGCCGGCCGCCGCGGGACGGCGCGGGCGGGCGCCCGCGGGCGCCGCGCCGAGCCCCGTGGACGGCGGCGCGGGCGGCGCGCTATGCGATAAGATCGGTTGCGCAGCGCAGACTGCGCCAAGACAACGCCCCGGCGCCGTTCGACTCGCCGCGCGAGCGTGCGGCGCCGCCCAAGGAGGAGCCCATGTATTCGCACCCCGGTGTCAAAACGAGCGCCGACTTCCCGATTCCCGACACGATGAAGGCGTGGGTGCTCGGCAATCCCGGCGAGCTCACGCTGACCGAGAAGCCCGTTCCCGTGCCGAAAAAGGGCGAGGTGCTGGTGCGCATCGACGCGGTCGCGATCTGCGCCACCGATCTCGACAACATCTATCACGGGCCGCCCGCCATGATCCAAGGCGGGCTGCCGTTCAACAAGAACTGGACGCCCGGCCACGAATACATGGGAACGGTCGTCGCGCTCGGGCCGGGGGTCGACGAATTCGGGATCGGGCAGCGGGTCGCCGTCGAGATTCATGCGGGCTGCGGCCAGTGCAAGCGCTGCCGGCAGGGCATGTACACGTCCTGCCTCAACTACGGGCTCAACTACGGCGACGTCGACAAGGGCCACCGCGCCAACGGCTTCACGACCGACGGCGGCTTCTGCGAGTATCAGGTCAACCACGTCAACACGCTCGTCGCGGTCTCGGACGAGATGTCGGACGAGGAGGCGACCCTGGTCGTCACCGCCGGCACCGCCATGTACGGCCTGACCGAACTGGGCGGGCTCATCGCGGGCGAAAGCGTCGCGGTGATCGGGCCAGGGCCGATCGGCCTTCTGTGCGTCGCGGTCGCCAAGGCGCTCGGCGCGCAGCCCGTGATCCTGACGGGCACGCGCGACAATCGCCTGCAAATCGGCCGCGAGCTCGGCGCCGACCATGTGATCAACGTGCGCAACGAACCGGACGTCGTCGCCGCAGTGAGAAAGCTCGGCGGGGGCAGGGGCGTCGACTATGTGGTGGAGTGTTCGGGCGCGGCGAACGCCATCAACGACGCGCTCCACATGGTGAACCGCGGCGGCAAGGTGTGCCTGGCGGCCTTTCCGCACGAGCAGGTGCCGGTCGACGTGGCGCATATCGTGCGCAACAACATCTACGTCTACGGCATCCGCGGCGAGGGCAGGAGCGCGACGCACCGGGCCGAGGCTTTCATGCGGCAGAAGCGGTTCGACGCGACGAAGATCCACACGCACACCTTCGCCCTCGCGGACCTGCCGGAGGCGCTGCGCTACGCCAAGGACCGCATCGACGATGCGATCAAGGTGGTCGTGAAGCGGGACTATCGGCCCGGCGCGCAGCGCGCGGCCGCTGCGTGAGGCGCGGCCGTCCGCTAGCGGAACAGCTGGTCGACCAGCAGCTTCACGTTCAGCACGATGATGATGGCGGCGACGAGCGCCGCCACCGCCGTCAACCAGCGGGGCGCCACGAGTTCGCCCATCTTGCGCCTGTCGCCGGTGAACATCACCAGCGGCACGACGGCGAAGGAAAGCTGCAGGCTCAAAATCACCTGGCTGAGGATCAGGAGCTGCGCCGTGCCCTTCTCCCCGTACCAGATGGTGACGGTCGCCGCCGGCACGATGGCGATGGCGCGCGTCGTGAGCCGGCGCAGCCAGGGCGGCAGGCGGATGTCCAAAAAGCCTTCCATCACGATCTGGCCGGACAGCGTCGCCGTCACGGTCGAGTTCAGTCCGCAGCACAGAAGCGCGATCGCAAACAGGGTGGGGGCGATTGCCGAGCCGAGCAGCGGCGCCAGGAAGGAGTGAACCTGATCGAGCTCCGCCACCTCGGTCTTGCCGGTGCGGTGGAAGGTCGCCGCCGCCAGGATGAGGATCGACGCATTGATGAGCAGCGCGAACATCAGCGCAATGGTGGAGTCGATCGTCGCGAGCTTGATGGCCTCGCGCTTGTCCTCCACCGAATCGCCGAAACGGCGCGTCTGCACGACCCCGGAGTGCAGATAAAGATTGTGGGGCATCACGGTCGCGCCGAGGATGCCGAGCGAGAGATAGAGCATGTCGGGATTGGTGACGATCTCGGTCGTCGGCGCAAATCCGCGGATGACGGCGCCGAGATCCGGATTGGCCATCGCGATCTGGATCGCGAAGCAGACCGTGATGACGCCGAGCAGCGTGACGACGAAGGCCTCGACCCACCGGAACCCGAGATTCTGCATCCAGAGGATGAGGAAGACGTCGAGCGCCGTGAGGAGAACCCCGATTTCGAGCGGGATGCCGAACAGGAGGTTCAAGCCGATGGCGGTGCCGATCACCTCGGCAAGATCGGTGGCGCAGATCGCAATCTCGGCAAGCGCCCACAAAGGATAGGAGGCCCAGCGTGGAAAGGCGTCGCGGCAGGCCTGCGCGAGATCGCGCCCGGCGCCGATGCCGAGACGCGCGCACAGCGCCTGGAGGATGATCGCCATGATGTTGGCGAGCAGCGCGACGGTGAGCAGCGCATAGCCGAACCGGGAGCCGCCGGCGAGCGAAGTCGCCCAGTTGCCGGGGTCCATATAGCCGACGGCGACCAGATAGCCGGGACCAAGAAAGGCCAGCACCTTGCGCCAGGACGGGCCGGCGGGCCGGGTTTTGATCGACCCGAAGACCTCGGACAGCGAGGGGTTCCCGCGCGGCCGGCGCCAGCCGCCTTCCTGCGCCATGCCATTCGCCGTTGATTCGACGACCATTCTCGATCCCTTCCCAGGTTTTCGGCCGTCCGACTATAGATTGTTGCGAATAATTCGCAATTGCAAAAGCGGCGCCCAATAAGCTTCTCAAGGACACGACCCACGACAGGCGGGCCCGCGCGCCGCGGGACGCGGGAAGAACACTCGAATCGGAGGGCCCGAATCGGAGGGCCAATGTGGCGGACCCACGCGCGCGCGGCGGGCGTCGGGATGGTCTCTCGTCATTGTAATACTTGCCTTTTCTCATCGGGCGGCCCCCGCGCGCGCGGCGGGACGCTGCGGCGCGCAGGCTGCGGCGCGCGGGCCACGTAGAAGGGCAAGGCGCGGGGCAGACTTGAGAGCGCGGCCGGCAAGCCCAGCCGCCCGGGCACGGGGGCGGAGAGTCGGGCGGGTGGGGCTGCGGCGCCTGTTCAGGGATCGAGTTCGGCGGACATCTCGGAATGGAATGGAGACGCATCCAGCGAGGCGCGGCGCCGCGACACGGCGAATCGCGCCTTCGCGAACGCGCCGCTCCCCGCGGCGGCACAGGGCCGCTCGCTCTCGGCGGCCGCCTGGTGGTCCGGCCTCCTCCGGTCTTGCGCCTGCGGCCGTCCCGTCGGCTGGAACGCGGCTCCTGCGGCGCGCGTTGAGGCAGGCCACCGAGCCGCGAAGGCTCGCACAGGGAGCGGCTGATGCAACGGCAGAACAGGCCCCGCGACCCCGACCTCTGGCCGAGCGAGGACGATCTCCAGCGCGAGCGCCTCGGACCGCGCGGGGTGCCGGGTGAGCCCGATCCCGCGCGCATGACGCCCGAGCGCCGGAAGAAAATGCCGCCCGACGGAGGCCAAGCGCCCGAACACACGGCCTGAGGGGATTTTCGCGGCATGGGATTGGCCCGGCGCCGGGAAGCCAAGGTGTCGCGTCCCCGGGCGAGGTGCCGCCGGCGGTCCGCCCGCCCGCGGCCCGGCCGATCCATTCGCCGCGTCGACCGATCGCGCAATGCCCGGCCATGGGCCGGCGGTGACGCGCCGCCATCTCCGATCGACATTGTCTTTGCGGCGCTTCTCGCGTAGAAGCGCGTGCAATTCCGTTGCCGTGAAGGACGTTTCGGCCGAAGAATTCGGAGCGCAAGCAATGGGTTACAAGGTTGCGGTAGTCGGCGCCACCGGCAATGTCGGTCGCGAGATGCTGGCGATTCTCGCCGAGCGCCAGTTTCCCGCCGACGAGGTGGTCGCGCTCGCCTCGCGCCGCAGCCTCGGCGTCGAGGTCTCCTATGGCGACCGCCGGCTCAAGTGCAAGGCGCTCGACAATTACGATTTCTCGGACATCGACATCTGCCTGATGTCCGCCGGCGGGACCGTCTCCAAGGAATGGGCGCCCAAGATCGCCGCCGCCGGCGCGGTGGTGATCGACAATTCCTCGGCCTGGCGCTACGACGCCGACGTGCCGCTGGTGGTGCCCGAGGTGAACGCCGACGCCGCCGCGGGCTTCCGCAAGAAGAACATCATCGCCAACCCGAACTGCTCGACCGCGCAGCTCGTCGTCGCGCTCAAGCCGCTGCACGACTATGCGACCATCAAGCGCGTCGTGGTCGCGACCTACCAGTCCGTGTCGGGCGCCGGCAAGGAGGCGATGGACGAGCTCGACCGCCAGACCAAGGCCATCTATTCGCTGCGGGACATCGAAACCAAGAAGTTTCCGAAGCGCATCGCCTTCAACCTGATCCCCCACATCGACGTGTTCATGGAGGACGGGTTCACCAAGGAAGAGTGGAAGATGGTGGTCGAGACCAAGAAGATCCTCGACCCGAAAATCAAGCTCGTCGCCACCTGCGTGCGCGTGCCGGTGTTCATCGGCCATTCGGAGGCGGTGAACATCGAGTTCGAGAAGCCGATCACGGCGGACGAGGCGCGGGAGATTTTGCGCAAGGCGCCGGGCTGCCTCGTCATCGACAAGCACGAGCCCGGCGGCTACGTCACGCCGATCGAGGCCGCCGGCGAGGACGCGACCTATATCAGCCGAATCCGCGAGGACGCGACGGTGGAGAACGGCCTCGTCATGTGGGTCGTCTCGGACAATCTGCGCAAGGGCGCTGCGCTCAACGCGGTGCAGATCGCGGAAGTACTGGTCAACCGCAAGCTCATCGAGGCCAAGCGCAAGGCGGCCTAGACGCCTTCGTTCGACCCGAGACAGAGGCGCTGCCCGGCGCACCCGCCCCCTCGGCGGTGCGCCGGCGGCCCGTTTTACTCGCCGCAGCGAACCCCCGTTAACCGAGGCCCAGCGCCACGCTCTTGCGGTGCGTCTCCCATTCGCGCAGGGCCTGCGCGTCGCGCGGGGTCACGTCGGGATACTGCGGGTCCGCGCCGACGGCGGGCGAGATCTTCCACGAGCGCGCACATTTGCGCCCCTGCGCGCGCTTGGGCACGACGGCGACGCCGGGCACTTCGGCCAGGCGGAACGCCTGCTCCGGCCCTTCGCCGGAGACCAGCGTGGCGTCCGAGGTGATGCAGACCTCGGCGAGATCGACGTCGACCAGCGCCTCGAACAGGTCCGGATCGGAGACGTAAATCGCCGGGGCGGCCTCGAGCGAGGAGCCGATGCGCTTCTGCGCGCGCTCGACCTCCAGCGCGCCGGTGACGACCCGCCGCGCGCTGCGCACCTTCCGCCACTTCTCGGCCAGCTTGTCGTTGCGCCAGGAGGCCGGCACCTCGGGAAACAGCATCAGATGCACGGAGGCATCCTCGTCGGGATAGCGCGCGAGCCATGCCTCCTCCGCCGTGAAGCAGAGCATAGGCGCAAGCCACGTCACCGTGCAGCGGAAGAGATGGTCGAGCACCGTGAGGCAGGCGCGCCGCTTCACCGACGAGATCGGATCGCAGTAGAGCGCATCCTTGCGCACGTCGAAATAGAAGGCCGAGAGATCGACCGTCATGAACTGGTTGAGCGCGGCGAAGATGCGCTTGTAGTCGAAGTCCGCATAGGCCTGCCGCACCAAGGCGTCGAGCTCGACGAGTCGGTGCAGCATCAGCCGCTCCAGCTCCGGCATGTGGTGGAAGTCGACCCGGTCCTCCTCGCGGAAATGCGCGAGGTTGCCGAGCATCCACCGGATTGTGTTGCGCAGCTTGCGGTAGGTCTCGATGGTGCCCTTGAGGATCTCGGGGCCGATGCGCAGGTCGTCGCCGTAGTCGGAGGCGCAGACCCACATGCGCAGGATGTCGGCGCCCGACTCCCTGATGACGTCCTGGGGCGCGACGACATTGCCGAGGGATTTCGACATCTTGCGCCCCTCCTCGTCGAGCACGAAGCCGTGCGTGAGCACGACGTCGAACGGCGCCGCGCCGCGCGTGCCGCACGACTCGAGGAGCGAGGAGTGGAACCAGCCGCGGTGCTGGTCCGAACCTTCGAGATACATCACGACGTCCTGGCCGCCGTCGCGCCTGCGCCGCACCTTGAGGTCGTCCCGTACTTCGAGGGTGAAGGCGTGTGTCGAGCCCGACTCGAACCAGACGTCGAGGATGTCGTCGACCTTCTGCCAGTCCTCGTTCGCGCGCTCGCCGAGGAAGCGCTCGCGGGCGCCTTCCTTGTACCAGGCGTCCGCGCCCTCGCGCGCGAAGGCCTCCACGATGCGGCTGTTGACCCGCTCGTCGTTGAGGACTTCCACCGAGCCGTCCGCCTTCTCGCGCACGAACACGGCGATCGGCACGCCCCAGGCGCGCTGGCGCGAGATCACCCAGTCCGGGCGGTTCTCGATCATGCCGGTGATGCGGTTCTCGCCCGTGGCCGGAACCCAGCGCGTCTCCTTGATGGCCTTCAAGGCGCGGGCGCGCAGGGTGTCGCCGGGCTTCGCCGCTCCGTTCGTCGCGATGTCCTGGTCCATCGCGATGAACCATTGCGGCGTGTTGCGGAAGATCACCGGCTTCTTCGAGCGCCACGAATGGGGGTACTGGTGCTTCAGGCGGCCGCGCCCGATGAGCATGCCGGCATCGACCAGCGCCTTCATCACCGCCTCGTTGGCGTCGCCCTTCTCGCCCTCGTCGGTGATGACGCGCTTCGGCCTGCCGCCGGTGTCGCGCGGCCCGAAGCCGGGCGCCTGGTCGGTGAAGAATCCGTTCTCGTCGACCGTGTAGGGGATCGCGGTGTTGATGCCACGCGCCTCCAGCGCGCGCGCATTCGCGGTCCAGATCTCGAAGTCCTCCCGGCCGTGGCCCGGCGCCGTGTGCACGAAGCCCGTGCCGGCGTCGTCGGTCACGTGGTCGCCGGCGAGCAGCGGGACGGCGAAATCATAGCCGCCCAGGCTCTTCAACGGATGCGCGCAGGTGAGCGCCTCGAGCTCGGCGGCCGAAACGCTCCGCACCCGCTCGAAGGCGGCGACGCGCGCCTGCTTGAACACGTCGGCCGCGAGGTTGTCGGACAGGATGAAGAGGTCGCCCGCCTTCGCCCAGTTGTCCGCCGGCGCGTCGGTGACGCGGTAGAGAGCGTAGGCGATCTTCGGCGAATAGCTGATGGCGCGGTTGCCGGGAATCGTCCACGGCGTGGTGGTCCAGATGACGACGGAGGCCGTCGCGAGGTCGCCTCCGTTCGCGCCGGAGGAGACCGGGAACTTCACCCACACCGTGTCGCTGACATAGTCCTCGTACTCGACCTCGGCCTCGGCGAGCGCGGTCTTCTCCACCACGCTCCACATCACCGGCTTGGAGCCGCGGTAGAGCGTGCCGTTGGCGGCGAACTTCATGACCTCGCGGGCGATCTGCGCCTCGGCGGCGAAGTCCATCGTGGCGTAGCGGTTCTCCCAGTCCCCTTCGACGCCGAGCCGCTTGAACTCCGCGCGCTGCACCTCGAGCCAGTGCTGCGCGAAGGCGCGGCACTCGGCGCGGAACTCGATCACCGGCACCGCGTCCTTGTCCTTGCCCTTGGCGCGATACTCCTCCTCCACCTTCCATTCGATGGGCAGGCCGTGACAATCCCAGCCCGGCACGTAGTTCGAGTCGTAGCCGAGCATCTGCTGGGAGCGCGTCACCACGTCCTTCAGGATCTTGTTGAGCGCGTGCCCGATATGGATGTTGCCGTTGGCGTAGGGCGGGCCGTCGTGGAGGATGAACCGCGGCCGGCCGGCCGCCGCCTCGCGCAGCCGGCGGTAGAGGCCGAGGCGCTGCCAGCGGGCGAGAAGCTCCGGCTCCTTCTGCGGCAGGCCGGCCCGCATCGGGAAGCTCGTACGCGGCAGAAAGAGGGTTTCGCTGTAATCGCGGGCTTTCTCGGTCATGGCGATACGGACTTCGGCTGAGGTGACGCTGCAGGGCTCGGCATATCCCGGTCCTCCGCCGCGCTGTGGCGCGCTCAGGCGGAGGCCGGGCCACGAATCGGCGGGATCGCCCGGATCACGAGAAATTGCAGGCACCGCGCAGGCATGGGCCTTCTCTAACAGGTGCGTTGCACCGCGAAAAGGGGCTGCCGCCCTCGGCTCGAGCCGCCTCGCGCAGGCCGCCCCCCGCGCCGTCGGGGCAACGGCGGCCCCTCTCAAAGCGTTCCAAGGCGCGGGAAGGCGTCGCCCGCGCGGGCCAGAGCTTCCCGCGCCTCGCGCGTATCGTCGTGCATGCGCGCGATCAGGTCCTCGAGCGCGGCGAAGCGCAGCTCCGGCCGGATCCAGGCGATGAAGGCGACGTCGAGGCTCTTGCCGTAGAGATCGCCCGAAAAGTCGAACAGAAACACTTCGAGCAGCGGCGCGCCGTTGTCGAACATAGGCCGGCGGCCGAAGCTCGCGACTCCGTCGTAGCGGGCGGCGCCGACGCCGACGCGGACGGCGTAGATTCCGTGTCGCAGCCGGCAGTTCGGATCGAGCGCGAGATTCGCGGTCGGAAAGCCGAGGTCGCGGCCGCGCTTGTCGCCGTGCCGCACGACCGCCGTCACGAACCAGGGATGGCCCAGAAGCGCCGCCGCCTCGGCGACTCGACCCTCGGCGAGCAGGGCGCGAATGGCGCTGGAGGAGACGGGCTGTCCCCGCACCTCGAGCGGAGGCGCGACCTCGACCTCGAAGCCGTGGCGGCGGCCCTGGTCGCGGAGAAAGTCCGGCGAGCCCTGGCGGGCGCGCCCGAAATGGAAATCGAAGCCGACGACCGCGCCCGCCACCGCGAATCGCTCCACCAGGATCTGCCGGACGAACTCCTCCGCCGGAAGCTCGGCGAGCCTCGCGTCGAAGGGGAGCACAATCGCGCCGTCGAGGCCGCTCGCCGCCAGAAGCCGCAGCTTCGCGGTTTCGTCGGAAAGGCGAAAGAGGGGCGCGTCCGGCCGGAAATAGCTGCGCGTATGCGGCTCGAAGGTCAGCGCCAGGGCCTTGCGGCCGAGGGCGCGCCCGCGGCGGATCGCAACGTCGAGCACGGCGCGATGGCCGCGATGCACCCCGTCGAAATTGCCGATCGCGACCACGGCGCCCCGGAACGCCTGCGGCGCGGGTTCGCCGCCGCGGACGACGGGAAATGAAATCGGCGAGGCGAGAGATTGGCTCATCGACAAGGACAATGGCTGGCGGGCCGCGACCGTGGCGTTCCTCCCCTAGGCAAGTCAAGCGCGCACGAAATCCAATCCCGCCCCGCTCGATGATCGAGCCCCGACATTACCCCGATCCGCGTGGCGCGGAGCGAGCCTTTTCGCCCGTGCGGCCCGCGCCGGCTTCGCCCCGCCCGGGGTCAGCCTCGTCGGGCCGCGACACCGTCTTTTCAGGCGCGGAGCAGGGCCCCCGCCTGGCGCGGTCCTTCACCACTTGAGCCGGCGGGTCACGGCGCGCGGATGCACGCCCGCTTCCTCGAAGAGGCGGGCGAGGATGCGCAGATCAGGGTCCTCGCGGCCCCCCAGCTCCTCGGCATGGATGCCGGAGGTGACGAACAGGCAGTCGATCCCGAGGGCGGCGGCGCCCTTGAGATCGGTCCGGACGGAATCCCCGATGGCGAGCACCCGGCCGAGGGCGGGCTCCGCGCCGCGCCGCGCGGCGGCCGCTGCGAGCGCCCGCTCGTAGATCGGGCGGTACGGCTTGCCGGCGTAAAGCACGGTGCCGCCCATTGCGGCATAGAGGTCGGCGAGCGCGCCGGCGCAATAGAGCAGGCGGTCGCCGCGCTCGACCACAACGTCGGGATTGGCGCAGATCATCGGCGCCTTGCGGGCAAGAAAGCCTTCGAGCAGCCCGCGATAATCGTCAGGGGTTTCGGTTTCGTCGTCGAACAGCCCGGAGCAGACGACGTAATGCGCCTCCTCGGCGCCGACGCGCGGGGCGTCGAGGCCCTCGAACAGCGCCCGGTCCCGGGCCGGGCCGAGGTGAAAGACCGGGAGGCCCGGCCGCGCCGCGATCTCGGCGCGGGTCACGTCGCCCGAGCTGACGATTCCGTCATAGGCGCTGCGCGGCACCTTGAACCCGTCGAGCTGCACCACGAGCCGGTCCCCGGGGCGGGGCGCATTGGAAATGAGCACCACCGTGCCCCCTCTGTCCCGGAAGCGGCGCAGCGCGTCGCAGGCGTCCGGCCAGGCGGCGACGCCGTTGTGGACGACGCCCCAGACGTCGCAGAGCACCACGTCGTAGTCCGGCGCGAGGGAGGAGAAGCTGTTGGTGAGCGCGAGGGTTGGCGAGGGCATGGAAAGCTGCACGAACGGCACGTTCCTTTAGACGATCCCGACCCCGCCGTCACGGGCTTATGGCGACGGGCCCTTGAATGCTCGCGCGAGGGGGAGGCGCGCGCCGCGGGTCCGCATTCCCGAGGGCCAAAAACGATCCGGGGCCGCCGTCCCCCTCGCGGGGGATTCGGGGCCCCGGACATTCGCGCCCGTTGCAGGCTCGCCTTGCAGGCGCCTTACTTCGGCTCGAGGCCGATCCGCTTGATCACGCTGGCCTGGAAGGCGAGGTCCTTGGCGAGGTAGGCCTTGAACTCCTCCGGGGTCGAGGCGACGATCCGCAGGCCGCTTTCGGCCGCGACCTTCTGCATCTCCGGCGTCTCGAGCGCCTTCTTGGCCTGTTGCTGCATGAAGTTGACGCGGTCCGCGGGCGTGCCCGCCGGGAACCACCAGCCGTAATAGCCGGTGAGATCCATCTCCGGATAGCCGAGTTCCTGGAACGTGGGAACGTCCGGCACGTTGGGCGCGCGCTGCCTGCCGGTCAGCCCGAGCGCGCGCAGCTGGCCGTTGGCGAGATAGGGCGCGCCCGCCGTGGTCGAAACGACGGCGAGATCCACCTGGCCGCTGATCATCGCGGTGATGCTGTCGGCCGTCCCCTTGTAGGGCACCGGCGTGAGACGGATGTCGGCGAGCTTCTCGAAGAACGCGACAGTCACATGCGTGATGTTGCCGAAGCCTGTGATGGCGTAGTTGAGCTTGCCGGGCTCCTTCTTGGCCTGCTCCACGAGGTCCTTCAGCGACTTGATGGGCGAGCTCGACGGGACCATCAGCAGCAGGCCGTAGGACTCGGCGATCTGCGTGATCGGCGCGAAGTCGGCCATCACGTCGTAGGGCAGGTTCTTGACCATGCTGGGATTGGCCGTGAACGAGCCCGTCGTCTGCAGCATGGTGTAGCCGTCCGGCTGCGCCTTGGCGACCGCGCCCGTGCCGATGATGCCGTTCGCGCCGGGCCGGTTCTCGATCACGATCGACTGGCCGATCTGCTCCGACACCTTCTGCGCCAGCGGCCGCCCGATCAGGTCGTTCGGCCCGCCCGCCCCGAAGGGAATGATGAGCTTGATGGTCTGGGTCGGATAATCGGAAGCACCGGCGGAAACACCGAGCAGGCCCAGGATGCCCAGGGCCCCCGCCCATCGTCCGATCGTCAGGAGTTTACGCATCGCTTGTGATCCTTGTTTTTAGGTCCAGCCTCGCACCGGCGGGTTTCGCGCGGGGCTGCGCCGCCGCTTACCCGCGGCGCTTTCCGTTCCACTCTTCGGCGGCCGCCTTCGACCGCCGGCGTCACACCCCAGCCACCGAGGCGCCGAGCTTCTCGGCCACCCAGTCGGTGATGTAGTCGACGATGAGGCTGTTGTTGTCGGCCCCGCAGTGCTCCGCGCCGCCGTCGGCGAGGCTGAAGATCTTCAGTTCGCGGCCGGGGCTGTTGACCGCCGCTTCGTAGGTCTTCTCGGCGTGCCAGAGCGGGATCTGCCGGTCGTTCTCGCCGTGCACGATGAGCAGCGGGCAGGTGATGTTCGCGGCCACCTTCTCGAGCGTCATCTGCCGCGTCACCGCCATCGCCTCTTCGAGCGTCTTCTTGCCGAAGACCCACTGCGCGTGCTCGGCGAAGCCGGGCACCGAGGGCTCGTTGGTGCCGTTGATGCGGGCCGCGAAGGCGGCGCCGAAATCGTAGATCGCGCCCCAGGCGACGCAGCACTTGAAGCGCTTTTCAAAGGCCGCCGCGCGCGGCGCGTAGTAGCCGCCGAGGCTCAGCGCCACCATGCCGATGCGGTCCTTGTCGACGTCGTCGCGCGTCTCCAGGTAGTCGACGGCGGCCGCCGCAGGCTTCTCGGTTTCGGGAATCGACGGCAGGTTCTGCAGCCGCAGCGCCTCGCCGACCCCCGGATGATCGACGATGAGCAGCGAGATGCCGCGCCGGCGATACTCCTCGCCGACCGAGGCGTAGATGATCTCCTTGGTCACGTCGAAGCCGTCGAAGTGCACGATGCACGGCGCGCGGCCGGGCACCGGCGCCTTCATGAAGAAGGCCGGCAGCGTGTGCTCGCCATAGGGAATTTCCACGCGCTCGACCGGCTCGCGCCGCAGCTTCAGCCCCTTGGCATAGGTGGCGACGCCGCGCTTGTAGGCGATCATGCGCCGCGGATCCTTGTGGCTCGGCATGCGCTCGGCCAGCAGATAGTAGAGGCCCGCGCGCATGAGCTTGCGGCCGGCGGACAAGGGGTGATTCGCCTGCTCGTCGATGAGGCCGAGGCGCTCGACCCGCTCGGCGAGCTTCATCCAGCTCTCGAACCACGCGATCTGGGCAACCGGATCGTTCTTGCGTCCCGCGACCTCTTTCAACGGACGGCAGGCCTCGTCGATTTCCGAGATCTGTCCGCCGCGATTGAGCGCGGACATGACCGCGAGGCTCCACGGGTAATTGTTTGGAAAGTACTCGAACATGGGCGTTCTCAGGACCAGTGGGAGGGCGAGGGACCCGGCCCGCGGCCGGGCACAAGGGGCCTGCATATGGCGGCGATCCGCCGCGAAGATCAAGTCATGGCCGCCCTGCGCTCCCGCCCCTCGCCGCTCAGTGCAGGAGGCGCACGAGCTCGGCGACGTCGGCGACCTCACGACCGGGTCCCGGATCGCGGGCGGCATCATGTGCGCGATCGTGACGGCGCCTGCGCCGTGCACGAGCACGGAGGATTCCGGCTTTCCGCCCCAATCCCGAACCGTCGCGAGGAGCTCGCCCACGCCCGCGGCCGCACTGCCGAGCAGCATGACCCCGATCTGATCGAGAATGAGCGTCTTGGTCGTCTCCACGACCGCCGACGGCAGCTTCTCGAAGGTCAGGCCGTGGACGAACTCGGCATAGATGCGCGCGACATCGACCGGCGTTTCCGTTCGCGGCGGCTCGGAGTCGAGCATAGCGCGCTCTCCCGGGGCCGGCGAGAGCCGGCGACGCCTCGGGCGGGGGATGACGGCCCGGGCCGAGACGCGATCATACCTTGCGGGCGAAGGCGCGGGCGAGCTTGGCGAGCCCGCTCGTCTCCCCCTCGGATGGGCGTTGCGGCGGCGGCGCGGCTGCCGGACGATTCGCCGCGGGCTCGGGCCGCGGCTGCGGCGCCGCGGCCGCCGGCGCGGGCGCCGGGCGCTCCGCCGCGCTCTGGAAGACTTCGCTGCGCACGGGTCGCGGGGGCGCGAACAGATAGCCCTGGCCCAGGCGCACGTCGTAATCGAGCAGATCGACCACCGTGCCCTCGGTTTCGATCTTCTCGACGATGAGCTCGATGCCGTAGCGGCTCAGGAGGTTGGACAGGTCCGACGGGTGGATGTCGGCGCTTGCAGGAACCGCGCGGTTGAGCAGCAGCGGCGCCGGCACCTTGACGAATCGGAAGCCCTGCTCGGCGAGCGCGCGCGGCTCGATCTGCAGGTCGGTCACCTGGTCCAGGGAGAACCGGAAGCCGAGCTCGGCAAGCTGGGCCAGGCTCTCGTGCTCGATGGGACCCATGGCGCGCAGGGTCGCCTGCGCGAACTCGAACACGAGCCACGGCGCGAACGCCCGGTTCGCCGACAGGAACTCGAAGAACTGCGCGAAGAACTCCGCGTCCGCGAGCGTGGAGCCCGCGATGTTGCAGAACAGCCCCGCCTCCCGGTTCCGGCTCGTCAGGCGCCGCACCACCTGGACGGAGCGGAAGAGCATCAGATTGTCGAGCAGCGGCATCAGCCCGCCGCTCTCCGCGGGGTTGAGATAGTCGGCCGGCAGCAGCAGGCCGCCTTCCTCGGTGCGCAGGCGCGTCGTCGCCTCGTAGTAGCGCACCTTGCGCTGGGGCAGAGTGACGATCGGCTGGAGATAGAGGTCGACCCGGTTGCTTTCGAGCGCCCCGCGCACGATGCCGAGCAGTTCCGCGCTGGCGCGGGTAGCCGCCGCGCCGCCGGACTCGGCGGACGGCCCGGCCGTGGGCGCTGCGCTCGCCGCAGGCGACGGCGCGGCGGGCGCGGCAGGCGGCGTCTCGGGTTCGCCCGGAGGCACCGCACCGGGCGCGATGGACGGCGCGGCGACCGCGCCGCCCAGCAGCAGCGATTCGTGGGCGGCGACCGATTCGGCGAGCTGTTTGACGAGCGTGCCGACGACCTCCATCTCGCTCGCGAGCGGATCGGTCGCCTGCCGCGTGCGCTCCTCGATCTGCGCGAGGGCCGCCTCCGCGGCAAGAACGCGGCGCCCGAGGTCCCCGACCTGCCGGGCAAGATCGGCGGTGCCGCGCGACAGATCGGCGATCCGCTGCGCGAGATCGGCGCGCTCGCGCGCGCGCGCCGAGAAGGCGTTGTAGGCCGTGAGCAGGCTCAGGGCGGTGACGCCCGAGGCGAGGGACTCGCCGGACGAAAGCCCGAGCGCAAGATAGGCCACCGCGCCGACCGCGGCGGCGATGATCGCCATGCACAGGCCGATGAAAAAGGCGCCAAACCGCATGCCTCGCGTCCCCGGTCGTGACGGCGCAGACGCACGGCGACCGACTGATTCGCCGCGCCGCGCCACTGTTCCCGAGGATGCGTGAACACGCAAGCGGCCGCGCCGCCATGCGCCGGCCACGCGCCTGACAAAGGACGCTTTCCCGGAAGCCTCCGGCTGCGGTGCGCGGCGGTCGCAAGAAGCGACGCTAGCCCACCGCCTTGATCGCCCGCGCGACCTTCTCGAACACTTCGCCGATCTGGCTCTCGCTGATGATCAGCGGCGGCGACAGCGCCAGCGTATCGCCGGTGATGCGCACCATCACGTTTTCCTCGCGGAAGGCGCGGTCCATCACCTCGGTGGCGCGGCGGCCGACGCCGTCCGGACGCGAGGCGAGATCGATGCCGGCCACGAGGCCGACGGTGCGAATGTCGACCACGTTCGGAAGCCCCTTGAGGCTCATCGCGGCATCGGCCCAGAGCGGCTCGAGCTTCCTTGCGCGCTCGAACAGGCCCTCCTCGCGGTAGAGGTCGAGCGTCGCAAGGCCCGCCGCGCAGGCGAGCGGGTGGGCCGAATAGGTGTAGCCGTGGAACAGCTCGATCGCGTGCTCGGGCCCGGTCATGAAGGCGTCGTGGATTTCGTCGCGCACGATGACGCCGCCCATCGGAACCGAGCCCGACGTGATGCCCTTGGCGAAGGTGATCATGTCCGGCTTCACGCCATAGCGCTCTGCGGCGAAGGCATAGCCGAGCCGGCCGAAGCCGGTGATGACCTCGTCGAAGATCAGCAGGATGCCGTATTTGTCGCAGATCTGCCGCAGGCGCTGCAAATAGCCTTTGGGGGCGGGGAGCACGCCCGTCGACCCCGCCATGGGCTCGACGATCACGGCCGCGATGGTCGAGGCGTCGTGCAGCGCGACGATCCGCTCGAGCTCGTCGGCGAGGTGCGCGCCCCATTCCGGCTCGCCGCGGCTGAACGCCTGCTGCTCGCGGTTATAGGTGTGCGGGAGATGGTCGACGCCGGTGAGCATCCCGCCGAAGTAGCGGCGGTTGGCGACGATGCCGCCGACCGAGATTCCGCCGAAGCCGACGCCGTGATAGCCGCGCTCGCGCCCGATGAGCCGCGTGCGGCTGCCCTGCCCGCGCACATTGTGGTAGGCGAGCGCGATCTTCAGCGCGGTGTCGACCGCCTCCGAGCCCGAGTTGCAGAAGAAGACGTGGTCGAGGTTTTCCGGCGCAAGCGCGGCGACGCGGCTTGCGAGCTCGAAGGACTTCGGATGGGCGAACTGGAAGGCCGGCGCATAGTCGAGCTCGGCGGCCTGGCGCTGGATCGCCTCCACGATGGGCTGCCGGTTGTGGCCCGCATTGGTGCACCACAGCCCCGCCGTGCCGTCCAGCACCGCGCGGCCGTCCGGCGTGTAGTAGTGCATGTCCTTGGCGCGGGCGATGAGCCGCGGCGCCTTCTTGAACGCGCGATTGGGCGTGAAAGGAAGCCAGTAGGCCGCGAGATCGTTGGGCACGCTGGCGGCGAAATCACGGCTTTCGGCGAGCGACATGGGCTTTCCTCGCGCTGACAGGAAGGGGGCGATGTCCGTCCGGTCGTTTAGCAGAGACGGGCGGGGGCCGCAAAACCGTTCGCGGCCGGCGCGCGCGCCGCGGCTTCAACGCCCCCTGCGAGCGCTGCGACCTTGAGGCTTGCGTCGTCGTCGGCCGGCGGGTTGCCGGAAGCGATGGCGCTGCCGACGAGCAGGCACGCGATGAGAAGAACGACCGCCGTGGCGCCGCCGAAAATCCAGCCGATGATCTGTAATCCGGTCTTGTCGACCATGACACGTTTCCGCTTCGACATTCAGCGCGGGTCGCGCGCGCCGGACTTCCACAACAGGATCGCGATCACGACGAGAACCGCGAAGACTGCGCTGACGATGGACAGGACCATGAAGGGCTCGCGAATCAGAATCATGCGCCGGCACCGGTCAATAAGCCGTTGCCGTTTCCTCCGTTTGTCGTCCTGTGTTTCGTCGGAGACACATGCCGCGCCGGCGCGGCGCCGCGCGCGGCGCGTCTGCGCTTTCCTTATCGTCTTCCCGCTTCGTCTCGCTTGCGGCCGTCGTCCTCTTGCGCGCGCGGCGCGCCGCCGCGGCGAAGCGGTGAGCGCGCGTTCATTTTGGAATTAACAGGCGTTCAGATACATAAAATGTGTGTAATTCACGGAACTGCCAAGATTGGTCGAGATTATTGGTCGTGCGGCGCTTGTAATAAACGCCGGGTTTATTGGAGGAAGAAATGAATAAACTTATTCTCGGGTTGGCGGCCGCGGCTGCGATCGGTCTCACGGCGCCCGCCGTCGCGCACGAGGCCGCGCCGGCGGCGCGCATCCATCTCGCCCAGGCGGATGTGACGGTGAAGACCGTGCGCCGCGGCCCCGTGGTCAAGAAGGTGATCGTGCGGCGTCCCGCGGCCTACTACGGCGCCCGCAAGGTCGTCGTGGTGAAGAAACACCCGCGCCGCACCGTGGTCCGCAAAGTGATCATTCGCCGCTGAGGCGGTCCGAACGCGGCGGCGGTTTCGCAGCCTCCGGTGCGGACACCGCCGCTTCTTGCACCCCATGTCGCCGTGCCGGAAAAGCCCGGCGCGGCGACATGTCGTTTCACTGCCCGTAACCGACGATGATCTCGGCCACTTTGGGCTTCACGGCGCGGATTTCGGCGCTGTTCGACGCGAAGGTCTTCTCGCCGGTCACCTTGCCGAGCGCGGCCTGCGGCGTCTTACCGTCCTGCACGAAGCGGAGATTCATGCGGCAGCCGCCGTCGAGCTGGTCCAGCTTGCCGTTGTCCCAGTCGACGACGCTGCCGCCGTAGTCCCAGCCGAAGCCCGAGAGATGGAAGGGCTTGCCGTTGCGCTTTTCGACGTCGCCCAGCGCCATGCCGAGTCGCAGCCCGCCCGGCGCGACCCAGCGCGAGCCGCCGGTGATGACAATCGCGGCGGGGCGGGCGCGCGCCTGCTCGTCGTGCCAGAGCACTTCGAGCCTGCGCTGCGGATCGGCGGGATAGACGACGCTCGCGTCGAGCTTCGAGCCCTCCGGCCCGTCGACCTGGGTGAAGACGACGTTTTCGGCGCCGAAGGCGGCGACGAGGTCCGCGTGCGTGGACTCCCGGGCGAAGGGCCCCGCGCAGGAGAGGGCCTGCGCCGGCTCCGCAGGCTTGCGCGCCCGCGGCTGCGGGGCGCGCGGCTGCGCGTGCCGCGGCGCGGGGGCGGCGGTGGCCGCCGCGGGCTGGTCCGGGGCGGACGGCGCGGGCCGCCTCACCTGCGCAGGCGCGCGCCGGGCCGGGGCGGCCTGCGGCTGCGTCGCCGGCGCGGACTGCGGCGGAGGCGCGGGCGGGTCGGGCCATACGGTCGCGGGCGGAGCCTGCTGGGGCGCAGGCGGGTCAGGCCAGACCGGTGCGGTGGGCTGTGGCGCCTGCCCGGCCGCCGGGATCACGGTTCCGGCCGCGACGAGAAAGGCGAGCACAGGGGTGCTGCATCGCATGCTGCAGGTCCTTCTGATTCGTCAGCAGTGCGGCGGAAATGGAGGGACCGAATTCCGGCGCGGCCCTGCTCTTTAAAGCCTTTTTTGCGCCAGTGGAATTGCGGAAAGGCGCCTGCGCCCCGGCCATCACCAGCCATGCCGCGGGCAAGGCCGCGCGGGCACCGGCGGCGGCCGGCCTGCGGGACGAGACCCGTGGCTCGGCGCTGCCCGCGGGCGCCCGCCACCCCCCTTCCTGGCCGGGACGACGGCACCGAAGCTCCGAAACCTTCGCTTTGCCTGCGCGTTATGGCCCCGGAGCGAGATGCGGGAACACTTCATGCTGCTGCGCGTCATGGCGGTCGCCGCCGCCCTCGCCCTCGTGGCCGGCGCAGACAGGGACGCGAAAGCTCAGGGCGCGGCACCGGCCGCGACGCCGGAGCCGTCCCGGCTCCCCAAGCCGCTCGACCTGGCGCCCGAGCAGCGGGACCTCGTCTTCGCCAGCCTGCGCAGCAAGACGCATCGCAGCACGGCCGCCCCGCCGAACTTCTTGCCGGAGCCCGGCGCCGTCGTTCCGGCGAGCGTGGAGCTCATGCCCATTCCTGACGTCGCGCTGGAGCTCGTGCCGAGCCTGCGCGACTATGTCTGCGCGCTGATCGCGAACCAGGCGGTGATCGTCGACCCCAAGACGCGCCAGGTGATCGAGGTCATCACGGAGCCGCCGGAGCCGCGCGCGCCGCCCGCGCCCGAATAGCGCCACGCCGGGCGATACCGCCGCTCGGCCGCGCCGGCCGCCGGCCCAGCCGCGAGACCGTCGCTCACCTCCGGCCCGCGTTGCCGATGCCGGCTTACGCTTGCTCGGCCGGGGCGGGGCGGGGCGCGCCTTTCCACTGCCCCATGCTCTCGGCGATGATCTTCGCGGAGGCCATGGCGGCCTGGCTCGCCTGCGCGTAGTTTGCGATCTCGCGCTGCACGCGCTCGCCCTCGACGCGCAGATATTCGCGCACGGCCTGCAGCTCGGCGATGAGGTGATCGATCTCGCGAATCGACGTGCCCGCCACGCGCTCGATGAGGAAATTGAGGTTGTTCGCGCCGAGGTCTCCGTTCTCGGACAGCATGCGGCGGCTGGGCATCACATCCTTGCGAACGAATTCGCGGATCTCGCCCTCCACGTTGGCGATCGTATCCAACGCCTCCTCCGTCGACTTTCCGGGCTTGTCATCCGGAAGCCGGTTCGGCTTGACGGGTGTCATCGGCCTGGTCCTCCTTGCAAACGCCGTACTCGGAACGAGGACGGTCACAGCGGGGGACTCCCGCACGGGAATTGGCCGCCCTGGCGACGATTTCTGGGCAGGAATGGGTGTTTTTTGGCACCAATTGAGGCGTTTCGGCCCCGGGCCCGGGCCGCGCCTGCAAGGCCGTTCCCCCTGCCCTCGCAAGCGGTCGGGGCGAAGTTCCGGGGCTTGCCAAGCAAGACGATCCGGCCCGTGCGGAAATGCGGTCCGGCCGCCGCGCGTAAGACCCGAGGGAGGGCCGCGGGCGCGGCCCGCGCATCGTCAACGCACGTGGCGGGCAGCGGTATCGGCCACCGCGCAGGCGAGGCCGGCGTCGGCCGCGCTCGCACACGTGACCGCGCGATAGACGCGCGGCGCGGCGGACTGGGAATCGGCCGTGCGCGTCGCTTTCGATGCCTGGGCGAGCGCCATGATGACCACGAGCGCAATCAGGGGCAGCGCGAAAAACCGCGGAGACGCAAGAAAGCGCGGCGAGTGCTGCAACATGGGACGCTCCCTGACTCTCGTTGATCCTGTTGTAGCGCGCTCCGGTTTCCGCCGCGTTTCTCCCGATGTTTCCGCGGCGTTTCGTCACCGCGCACGGGCGGAACGGCGCCTTCGCGAAAACAAGAGGCCTCGCGCAAGCGAGGCCAGTCGAGGGAGGAATCCACGTGGGATGGTTTTACAATGCGCTTTTTGCGCCGCGCTGTCTTGCCAGGAAGATTACGGAGGCGCGGCGATTTTTGGCGCCTTGGTTGCTCGCCGGTAAACGCCGCGCCGGCGCGCGCGCTCAGCCGGCGCGGCCGAGAGCCAGGAACTTCTCGCGGCGGTGGCGGCGGATTTCGTCGCGGCTCATGGCGCTCAGGCCGGCGAGCGCCGCGGCGATGGCCTCGCCGGCGGCGGCGATAGCGGCGGCGGGCTCGCGGTGCGCGCCGCCGAGCGGCTCCGGCACGATCTCGTCGATGACGCCGAAGCGAATCAGGTCCTGCGCGGTGATCTTCATGCTCATCGCCGCATCCTGCGCCTTGCTCGAGTCGCGCCAGAGGATGGAGGCCGCGCCTTCGGGCGAGATCACGCTGTAGATCGCGTGTTCGAGCATGAGCACGCGATTGGCGGTCGCGATCGCGATCGCCCCGCCCGAGCCGCCTTCGCCCAGAATCACGGCGACGTTCGGCACGCCGAGGTCGAGACAGGCCTGCGTCGAGCGCGCAATCGCCTCGGCCTGGCCGCGCTCCTCGGCCCCGACGCCGGGATAGGCGCCGGGCGTGTCCACAAGAGAGATCACCGGAATGCCGAACCGGTCCGCAAGCTCCATCACCCGCACCGCCTTCCGGTAGCCTTCCGGACGCGCCATGCCGAAATTGTGTTTGAGGCGGGCCTCGGTGGTCGAACCCTTCTCGTGCCCGATGATGCAGACGCTCTCGCCGCGGAAGCGGCCGAAGCCGGCGATGATCGCCTCGTCCTCGCCGAATTTGCGGTCGCCCGAGAGCGGCGTGAACTCGCTGATGAGGGCCGCGACATAGTCCAGGCAGTGCGGCCGCTGCGGGTGGCGCGCGACCTGGGTCTTCTGCCAGGGGGTGAGGGCGGCGTAGATGTCCCGCAGGGTCTGCGTGGCCCGGGCCTCGAGCCGCTTGATCTCCTCGTCGAGCGACAGGGAGACCGCCCCGTTCTGCACGGCCCGCAGCTCTTCGATCTTGGCCTCCAGCTCGGCCACGGGCTTTTCAAAGTCGAGATAGCTCCGCATCGAGCAAGAAGGTCTGCTTATCGGGAGGGATGTCCGGCGATCGTCATGGGCGCGGGACTTCTGGCCCGCCCGCGGGCGCAAAGTCAAGCAACCGGGGCAGCGATTTGCATCGGCGGCGGGAAGCGCCTACATGCGGGCCACGCGCCGGGCGATCCCGGCCCCCGCCAAAAGATCCGCCCGATGCAGAGAGCTGAACCCGACGTGTGGCACGGCACGACCATTCTGACGGTGCGCAAAGGCGGCTCCGTCGTGATCGGCGGCGACGGGCAGGTCTCCTTCGGACAGACGATCGTCAAGGCCAATGCGCGCAAGGTGCGCCGCCTGGGCAAGGGCGACGTGATCGGCGGCTTCGCGGGGGCGACGGCCGACGCCTTCACGCTCTTCGAACGGCTGGAGGCCAAGCTCGACCAGTATCCGGGCCAGCTCATGCGCGCCGCGGTCGAGCTCGCCAAGGACTGGCGCACCGACCGCTATCTGCGCCGGCTGGAGGCGATGATGATCGTGGCCGATCCCGCCGTCACGCTCCTGCTGAGCGGCAACGGCGACGTCCTCGAGCCGGAGAACGGCCTGGCGGGCATCGGCTCCGGCGGGAACTTCGCGTTGGCCGCGGCGCGGGCCCTCGTCGATACCGACCTCGACGCTGAGACGATCGTGCGGCGCTCGCTCGAGATTGCCGCCGACATCTGCGTCTACACGAACCGCAACGTCACGATCGAGAGGCTGTAGCCGTGATTTTCTGCCCTCCGGCCACGAAATGCGCGCGGCCTGCGCTTCACGCGGCGGCCGCGGCTCACCGCATCGCCTCGCCGGAGCTGTGCGGCGCGCCCGTGCGCCCGGCCGGCGAGGCCATGACGACCCCTGGACTCCGATGACCGAGTTCTCCCCCCGCGAAATCGTCTCCGAGCTCGACCGCTACATCATCGGGCAGACGGACGCCAAGCGCGCGGTCGCGATCGCGCTGCGCAACCGCTGGCGCCGCCTCCAGCTCGACGAGAAGATGCGCGAGGAGGTGCTACCCAAGAACATCCTGATGATCGGGCCGACCGGCGTCGGCAAGACAGAGATTTCGCGGCGGCTCGCCAAGCTTGCGGGCGCGCCGTTCCTCAAGGTCGAGGCGACCAAGTTCACCGAGGTCGGCTATGTCGGCCGCGACGTCGAACAGATCATTCGCGACCTCGTCGACGTGGCCGTCAACCTGACGCGCGAGCGCAAGCGCAAGGACGTGCAGGCGCGCGCGCATCTCGCCGCCGAGGAGCGCGTGCTCGAGGCGCTGGTGGGCGAGAACGCGAGCGCGGCGACCAAGGACGCCTTCCGCAAGAAGCTGCGCGCGGGCGAGCTCGACGACAAGGAGATCGAGATCGAGCTGCAGACCTCCGGGCCCGCGATGCCGCTGTTCGACATTCCCGGCATGCCGGGCGCGCAAATGGGCGCGATCTCGATCGGCGATCTGTTCGGCAAGGCGTTCGGCGGCCGGACCAAGCGGCGGCGCGTCAGCGTGCGCGAATCCTATGATCTTCTGATCAACGAGGAGTCCGACAAGCTGCTCGATCAGGACCAGGTGGTGCAGGAGGCCGTGCAGGCGGTGGAGAACAACGGCATCGTCTTCCTCGACGAGATCGACAAGATCTGCACGCGCGACGGCCGGGTCGGCGCCGACGTCTCGCGCGAGGGGGTGCAGCGCGACCTTCTGCCGCTGATCGAGGGCACGACCGTCGCAACGCGGCACGGCCCCGTGCGCACCGACCACATTCTCTTCATCGCCTCGGGTGCGTTCCACGTGTCGAAGCCGTCCGACCTGCTGCCCGAACTGCAGGGCCGGCTGCCGATCCGGGTGGAGCTCAAGCCGCTGACGCGCGACGACTTCCGGCGCATCCTCACCGAGACCGAGGCCTCGCTGATCAAGCAGACGGTGGCGCTGCTGGCGACCGAGGGCGTGACGCTCACCTTCACGGACGACGCGATCGACGCCATCGCCGACATCGCGGTCGAGGTCAACTCCAATGTCGAGAACATCGGCGCGCGGCGCTTGCAGACGGTGATCGAGCGCGTGCTCGACGAGATTTCGTTCTCGGCCTCCGACCGCTCCGGCGAGAGCTTTACCATCGACGGCGAGTATGTGCGCCGGCACGTCGGCGACCTCGCCAAAAACGCCGATCTCAGCCGGTATATTCTGTAGGTGCGTCGCCGGCGCCGGCGCGGCTTATGCTCCAAACGATGACCGCGTCCGATGACCGCGTCGCCGATCTCGAAGAGCACAGGAAGTTCGATCCCTGCAAAGAGCGGTCGCACCCAAAAGTTCTCCATATCGCCTTCACCGCAACGGATCGCATTGCGTCGAGGATCGGTTCGAAGCAGCCATGCGAGATTTTTTGAACCGAGACGCGCCGCCATTCTTCTTTGAACAGCTGGCGCAGACCCGCGACCGCAAGCTCTGAGAACTTAACGTCCATGAACGGGGCGTTGAGCGGCGATTCTGCGCGCTTCCGCTCGAGCCCACGCGATGTCCGCCTCGTCCAGCTGGACCGGGTAACGCCGGTAG
>JADGHE010000108.1 GCA_019689555.1 Variibacter sp.
GTATTGAACCGGGGCGCCTCCGGCGTCGCGGCGTCCGGTGCCGTCCGGCGGAGCGCCGGTGCGCGGGGGGCGGTGCGGTGGACGGCCGGGGTTGATGGCGAGACGGCGAGGGTGGTCGGCCGACGCCGGACCGCCGGCGAGGGCGCCCTTCTTGACCGGCGGAGGCGCGGTCCGTGCCCATTCTTGAAATGGACCGGCGCGCACGATCCTTGCCCCTTTTGAAACGCGCCGGCGCGAGGCGCGCGCCGCGCTTGCCTGCGACGCCCGACGCCCGCTGCGACGCGCCCCTTTGACGCTCTCTGCGACGCTTCCTGTGACGCTTCCTGCGACGCTCCGTGAGACGTGCCGGCGTAAGCGCGTCTCAGACGCGCAGGAAAATCTCGCGGCGATAGAAAAAGCGGGCGATGGCGATCACGACCGCAAGGCCGATGGCGTGGATGGCAAAGCGGCCCGCGCCCGGCGTCAGGGCGCTGTCCAGGAAGGCGGCCACGTCGCCGCCGGCGAGGCGGGCCGCGAACTGCTCGAAGCTCGCGATGTCGTTGAGAAAGTAGAGCATGATGGCATTGGCGCCGATCCACACGAAGACGGTGCTCCATCCCGTCAACTTTTTGACGTCGAAGAGATGATGGAACACGCCGAGCAGCACCAGGCTGTAGCCGCCCGTGACCAGAACGAAGGACGAGGTCCAGATCGCCTTGATGATGGGGAACTGCAGGCCCCAAAGGTGCCCCGCGAGCGCCGTCAGGATGCCTGCGCCGACGAGCCACCGTGACTTCCGCCGCGCTTCGATCCGCGGGTTCACCAGCAGCATGCCGGCGAACACCCCGATCAGACACGTCGCAATCGCCGGCAGCGTGCTGAGCAGGCCCTCGGGGTCCCAGGTGTCGCTCCACTTCTTGCCGGGCAGATAGTGAAGGTCGATCCAGTTGGCGAGGTTGGCGTCCTTCGCATACGAGCCGGCGCCCACGCCGGGCACGGGAACGAACGTCAACAGCGCCCAGTAGCCGAGCAGCAGGCCCGCAAGCGCGATCGCCATTCCCCGCGGCTGAAAGTTCAGAAACAGGAGCGAGGCGAACAAGTAGCAGAGCGCGATCCGCTGCAGCACGCCGAGAAGTCGGATGTCCGGCCACGCATTGCTCATGCCGCCATAGAAGACGATCCCGAGCGCGAACAGCAGCAGCGCCCTCCGCAGCACGCGCCGATGGGCCTTGAGCCGGCCTTCGCGCGCGACCAGCCGCCCCAGCGAAAGCACGATCGCAACACCGGTCGCGAAGATGAGCAGCGGAAGGATGAGATCGTAGAAGCGGAAGCCTTCCCACTCGACATGCGTGAACTGCTGGCCGATGAAGTTGCCGATCGCGCTCAGGACCGGGCCCTTGTCGGCGGACATCTGCTGCAACGACCAGGCGAGCCCGTCGCCACCCAGAATCCACATCATGGTGAATCCGCGCAGAGCGTCGAGCGAGACGATGCGCTTTGTCTTGACGGGCGCCGCGGCGGCGACGGGCACGGCCTCCGGCGCGACCAGGTCGCGGCCTTCCGCATCGTCGGCCGGCAGGGCGCGATCATGCGACGGCACCGCCACATCGGAGATCGGCTCGGACAACGATTCTGCCGGTGTCATGGATCGCCCTGCCGCGGTTGCATAGCCTGCGCCCGGACGCCGCCATCGATGCCGCACCGGGACGGTCTCGCAGCCCCGAACGGTCGCCCTTGCGCAGGCGGTGGACCGACAGGGATGATGCCGACGAACACGGCGAGAAGACAGCGGAATGAAAACCGGCAAGCGTGGCGGATCGCCACATCGCACAGGTGTACTTCTTCTGAGACGCGTTCTCAGACACGGCCTCGCGCTCGCGCGCTCGCCTCTTCAAGGGCTCGCCTCTGAAAGGGATGTGTCGCCGGTCGGAAGGCGGGAGCATGTCGCCGCGCCAAACGTCGGCTTCATGCAAAATCGAACCGCGCCAAGCGTCGCTCTCGTCATGGTCATGGAGATGACCGGGCCTGCCGGTTCGGCGGAAATCGCCTTGGGTCCACGCGCGC
>JADGHE010000069.1 GCA_019689555.1 Variibacter sp.
CCTCCGCTCACACCACGACCGCCCGCCGCCCCCTCGCCGGCGGTTTCGCTCTTTGCCCCCGGCGACGCTAACACGACAAAAACCCGGCTGCCCATCGGTCGCCGAAATGCGCACGCGACTGCGCGATTTCACCGCAGGCACAAGAACTTGGCTCGTTGAGACGCGGACCACCCCCGCCGGTCGGCCGAAAACGAGCTTAAAGGCGCTGCCATGGCCGTGCCGTGATCATGCGCAATTGAAGAGACACGAAAAGCAGGAACGATCACCAAGCCGGATGCGCCATGGCCGCCTGTGAAGGCGCTCGAACGCTTTTCCCGACGCGTTGATGTGCTTTCTGCTTGCGAGGCAGGCGCGTTGCGCCTAAGCCAGATGCCGGGGGACATCGAACGGCCGCAGGCGAGATCGGATCGAGCGCGCGCCCACACCCTCAGAAAGCCAGCGAGCCCATGAATCACTCTGAAGACGCCGTCTCGCCCGCCGACGACCACGACGATATTGTGTACCCTTCCGCCGTTCCTTTCGTCCTGGTGCATGTGGCTTGCCTCGGCGTGCTATGGACGGGGGTGACCTGGGACGCCGTCATGATGGGCGTCGCGCTGTATTGGATCAGAATCTTTGCGATCGGCGCCGGGTATCATCGGTACTTCTCACACCGCGCCTATTCGACGAGCCGCACGTTCCAGTTCATTCTCGCGGTTCTCGCGCAAAGCACGGCGCAGAAGAGCGTGCTGTGGTGGGCCGCGAAGCACCGGCATCATCATCTGCACTCCGACACCGAACGCGACATCCATTCTCCTCGCCATAGGGGCTTTCTCTACAGCCATGTGGGCTGGATCTTCTTGCGCAGGCATGAGACGTGCGACCTCGTGAAGGTCGACGATCTTGCGCGCTATCCTGAATTGATGTGGCTGCACCGGCATGAGCGTTTGCCCGCGCTGTTGCTCGCCGTTGCGTGCTATCTGATCGGCGGCTGGCCCGGGCTCGTGGTCGGCTTCTTCTGGAGCACCGTGCTGGTCTATCATGCGACCTTCTGCATCAACTCGCTTGCGCATGTGCGCGGCCGCAAGCGCTATGTCACCGGCGACGACTCCCGCAACAACTGGCTGCTCGCGCTGTTCACCATGGGCGAGGGCTGGCACAACAACCATCATGCCTATCAGAGCAGCGTCCGCCAGGGCTTCAAGTGGTGGGAGATCGATCCGACCTTCTACATCCTGAAGCTCCTCGCCTGGCTCGGGATCGTCTGGGATCTGAAGAGCCCGCCGCCGGCGGTTCTGCAAAACGAGCATCGGCTCGGCTCCCGCGTCATCGACCGCGCCGCCAAGCAGCTCGCCGCAAGCTTCAACCCGGAGCGAATCGCGGCCGCGGTGGCGTCCGGTCTCGAAAAGACATCCCTCTCGGCGCTGCAGCAGCGGCTGTCCGCGGCCCAGCATCAGGCGGCGGAGGTTCTGGCGAGCGCCCATCTGCCGCACCTGCCGACACGCGCCGAGATTTACGCCCAGGCGCGCGCGATGTTTGCCCGCACGCCCTCCTTCGACGAGATCGTCGATCAGGCGCATCGGCTCGTTCTCGACGCCATCAGCGCGCGGATTTGTGCCGTTGCCGTCCACACCTGAGGGCCGGTCGCCACGGCCGCCCTTGCCGGGGCTCATTCACTGCGCGTGCCAGCCCGCGCCAGAGGCAGCGCCGCACCGCATGCGAGCGCGCGCCTAGTGCTCCCGCAGGCCCCGCTGCATGCGGGTCCAGAGCGGCTGCAGGATGTAATCGAGCGCGGTGCGCTCCTTCGTGGCTATGAAGATTTCGGCCGGAAGGCCGGGCTGCAGCTCGATCTCCGGGGCTGCGCGCTTGAGCGCCTCGCGAGAGACTTCAATCTTTGCGGCGTAGTAGCTTTCGCCCGTCCGCGGGTCCTCGAGCGCGTCTCTCGACACCTGCAGCAGCTTTCCGGAGATGCGCAGCATCGTGCGCTGAGGGTAGCTCGGGAACACGATCGACGCCCCCTCCCCGGGACTGACCTGGGCGATATCCCGCGGCGACACCCGGGCGTTGATCAGCAGCGGCTGCCCCCACGGAACGAGCGTCATGATCGGCTCGCCGGGCCGGATCACGCCGCCTATGTTGCGAAACGGAATGCTGAGAACGTTGCCGGTGACCGGCGAACGGATGACGGAGCGCTGCAGCCTGTCCCGGGTTTTGCGCACTTCCTCCTCCACCGTGACGCGCTTGGTGCGCACCTCCGCGAGCTCCGTCTCCACCTGCTCGCGATGCTTGATGTCGACGGCCTTGATCTGAGCCTCGAGCTCGATGATCTTCTCCGCCCCGCTCGCGATGTTTGCGACCAGCCCTCCGGCCCGGCTGTCCGCCTCGGCCATCGCGCGCTTGAGGGCGAGCACGCGCGGAAGCCGTTCGAGGCCCTTCTCGTGCAGGTCCGCCGCGATCCGGGCCTCCTGGTCGAGCAGGGCGCTCTGGCGGCGCGTGCTCGCGAGCTGCTCCTTGAAGCCCGCGTCCTGCGAGCGAAGCTGTTCGATGCGCTGGCGGAGAACGTCCTTGTCGTTCGCGAGGGCGATGCGGCGCGCGCTGAACCGGTTCATCTCCTGCTGCCGCGCGGCGACGGCGTTCGCATCGTCGGAGTCGGCCAACGACGAAAAGGCGACGCGTTCGGCCTGGGTCCGCTCCGCCTCGAGCCGCGCCTCCTGGGCCTCCAGATAGCGGAGCTGCGACGTCAGGGCGACGAGGTTCGCCCGGTCGGCCGTGTCGTCCAGCACCACGAGCGCGTCTCCGATCGCGACCTGTTCGCCCTCCTGGACGTGGATGCTGCGGATGATCCCGCCTTCCAGATGCTGGATCGTGTAGCGGACGCTCTCCGGGCTGACGACGCCGACGGCGATGGCCGCGCCGGAGAGCGGCGCCGTCGCCGCCCACCCGCCGACAATGCCGAAGAACAGCACTCCGACGAGAATGCCGAGCCGGCTCGGGCCGATGATTTCGCCTCGCAGCTTCGTCGCCGGCGGCAGAAAGCGCCTGTAGCCGGCGGTGGGGACGTTGGCGAGGCTCACAACCGTGGGGCGCCGGGTCGCGACTTGCTGAGCCATGGCTTTCACCTCCGCGCCAGCGGCTCGACGGCCGCGGGCAGCGTGTTCGACAACGCCTTGAGCTGGGCTCCGACGCGCCTGCCGGCCGTGACGGAGCGGAGGTTTCTCAGCACGTTTTCGCGCTCGCCGAACATCTCCACCCGGCCGTTCCTCAAGAGCAGCAGCTTGTCGGCGGGCTTCATGATGTGCGGCTGATGGGCCACGAGCACCACCGTCGCGCCCCAGGACTTGCCCGTGACGATGGCGCTGACGAGCGACATTTCCCCTTCCCCGTCGAGATTCGCATGCGGCTCGTCGAGCACGATCACGGAAGGCCGGCGATAGAAGGCGCGCGCCAGCGCGATCCGCTGCCGCTGGCCGCCGGAAAGACGCGAGCCGCGCACGCCGACCTCGGTTTCGTAGCCCTGGGGAAGCCGGTTGATGAGCTCGTGAACGCCCACTGCCTTGGCCGCTTCGATCACGTCGTTGGCCGTGGCGGCCGGATCGAAGCGCGCGATGTTGCTTCGCACCGTGCCCTCGAACAGTTCGACATCTTGAGGCAGATAGCCGATCCACGGACCGAGCTGGGTCGAGTCCCACGCGAAGACGTCGGCGCCGTCCAGGCGAACGTGGCCTCGGGTGGGCCGTGCAATGCCGACCAGAAGCCGGCACAGCGTCGATTTGCCGGATGCGGACGGGCCGAAGATGCCGAGCACCTCGCCCGGCCGGAGGCGGAAGCCGACGGCGTTCAGGATCGGCTCGGATCGGTTCGGCACCAGAAAGCTCACGTTTTCGCAGACGATGTGACCGCTGGGCCGTGGCAGCGGCATCGACGATTCCGGGCGCGGAACCAGACTCAAGATGCCGCGCAGCCGCTGATAGGCCTCCCGCGCGGCGCTGAACTGCCTCCAGGACGCAAGCGACTGCTCGACGGGCCCGAGCGCCCGATAGAGAAGCATCGATCCCGCCATCAAGGCCCCCGGGGCGATCTCGCGCTCGATGACGAGATATGCCCCGATCGCCATGATGAGGAGTTGAACGAACACGCGCACGAAGCGCGAAGCGCCGAACAAAATGGCGTTGTACATCCCCGCCTTCGTCTGCGCGGCCGCCACGGGGTCGTTCCGCGCATTCCATTGCGCAATGAACGCCGGCAGCATGCCATGGGCCTCGAAGACGTCGGCGTTGCGCACGGCGGTTTCCGCGCGGCCCAAATTCGCGGTGACGATCTGATTGGCGTCTCGCGCGGCGCGCTGCGCGAGACCGGCCGCGAGCATCAACAGCAGGGAGAGGGCGACCGCTGTGAGCCCGATGATTCCGAACAAGGGATGAAGGAGCCAGACGACCGCGATGAACAGCGGCGCCCATACGAGATCGGTGAACGCGATGATCAGCGATCCCCCGATCGCGGCGCGCAGCGTCGTCAGATCCTGCAGGGCCTGGTTCGTCGGCGGCAGGCCGAGCACCGACGCACGCACGCTGCCTCCGATCAAGGTCGGGGTCAATCTCTTCTCGAGCCATCGGCTGGCGCGGTTGAGCAGCACCTGCCGCAGCGCGTCGAAGAAGCCCATGAACACGGCGGCGAGGGTCGCCATCATGAACAGCATGACCAGGGTCTCGACCCGCCCGCTCGAGATCACGCGATCGTAAAGCTGCATGACGAAGAGCGCGGGCACGACCAGGAGCAGGTTGGTGAAGGAGGCGAGCACGAGCAGATGCGGCGCGACCAACCAGCACTCCCGGACGGCGGCCCGCAGCTCGTCTGCTTCGGTGCGCGCGGCGGCGCCCTTCCCTGTTGCGAACCAATTCAAGATCCTACCCCTTGTCTGCCGCGCGCCCACGGGCCGCGGCGTTCGCGCGCGCCTACTCCGCGGCCTGCCTCGCCCCTTGCGCGCGCCGACACGCGGCCATGACAAGTTCCAGGCTCCGCCCGCGCCCTCTTGCGGCGAGCTGCTCGCTCAGACGTTCGGCGGCGTCGTAAAGCCTGATCTTCTGCCTCAGACCCATGAGGGCCGCCGCGGCCGCTTCTTTCGAGAAGGGAGTCGCCAAGACGAGGGCGACACCGAGGGACATGAGCGACCGCGCGTTCAGCGACTGTTCGAGATGGCGGGGCACGAGCAGGTGCGGCCGCCCCGCCGCCATCGCCGCCTCGCTCGTCCCGATCCCGCCGTGATGGACGATGGCGCTCGCGCTCGCGAGCGCGTCCACGATCGGCAGCGGCTCGTCGTAAAACACGAGGCCTTTGCGGCTGAAGGGCGCAAGGCGCTCCTTTGTCGCCGAACGCACGAAGCCGAAAGCGCTCCCTCCGCTCGCCGCGATCGCCTGGATAACGCGCCAGGTCGGTTCGAAATCCGCCGCGAGATAGAAGAAGATCCTCTCCTGCGCCGGCCGCGGCAGACGCGGGGCGCGCACGGCGAGCGGGCCCGTGGCGGGCGACGCGCGCCGCCGCCGGTAGGCGTCGAGCTCGGGATAGGTGCACACGATCTGCGCCGCCCCGCCGATCAGCCCCGGAAGCGTGGAGACCAAAGGCGCTCCGCGCATGGCCTGGAGCCGGTTTATCTCGCGCAGAATCTTCCCGTGATCGAAAGGCCGCGTGCCGTTGCGATGAAGGAGCGGAAACTCGGCGAGCGCTCCGGGCGGGGAGACGAACCCATCCCCGATCGCCACGACCGGCAGGCGCCCGTAGGCCGCCAGAGAAAGGTACGGACTGTAGTCCGCAACGACGGCGCGGGGCCCGACGGAAGCGATCAGCTCATCCCAGGCCGCGAGCATCGTGCCGGTGATATCGGGATCGCCGAACCCGTAGGCCGCGATGATTTCCCCATAGCTGCCGCACCGGAACTTGGGAAACCCGGCCACCAGCGAGGGCGGCACGGGCGCCTGGAGCACGCGAAAGCCCTCCGCGCGCACGCGGTGGCCGGTCGCGAGCTCTCGCAGGGCGAAGACCGGCTCCCACCCGTCCTGACGCAGCGGTCGCGCGACTTCGCGGAGCCGGTTCACGTGCTCGAACCCGGCGCCGAATTCCCATCCCAGGAGCACGCGCGGACGCACCGCCATGGTGTCCCCTCTCGGCGACCACTGAGCCCCCTACCCCACGGATCGACGCAGCGGTTGCCTCCCGGCCCTGACCTTGAAGGTCGGACGGTGCAGCCACCTGATGTAGGGCTCGTCGAATGTGCTGATGCGCTTCAGATTGGCCGCATCGATGATCTGCAGATCGTGCCCCACGTATCGGATGATCCCGTCCGCCTTGAAGGCGCGCAGCGTGCGACTCACATGAATGGGCGTGAGGCCGACCGCGTCTGCGATCTCGTCCTGCGTGAGGGGTATCGACACCGGCTGCGGGCCGCCGTCGAGCACCGTCGAACGGCAATAAAGCTCGAAGAGAAGATTTGCGACCCGCACGCGGGCCGAACGGCGCGCGACGTCCGCCAGCCTTTCGCACACGAGGATTTCGCCCCGCGCCGCCTCCAGCGTGAGCCTCAACACGATTTCCGGCTTGCCCGAGGCGCGCGCCATCAGCGCATCGCGCGACAGCGCAATGTAGCTGAGGTCGGTGAGCGCCTCGACTCCCCACGCCGCGACGTCGCGGCCGATCGCGCCGAGCCCGATGATGTTTCCGGGCAGATGAATGTTGAGAATCTGGCGCCGCCCGTCATCCAACAGGCGATAGGTGAAGGCCCATCCGGAGGTCACGTAGAGAACCGTGCGGGCCTCGTCGGCGGGATTGAGCACCTGCTCGCCCGCCTTCCGCTGGCACGGGGATGGCAGCCTCTGCAAGATTCCGATCAGATCCCGGATGTCGATCGGATCGTACTCGCAGACCGGCTCCGCCCCGTCCCGTTCGGACACGATTGACACCGCCCTGCGCTCGGCGACTGAGTGCACCAGCTCCGCCATTCCGGTCACGTCCTAGAACGCATTGTCCCGCGTGATGTCGAGATCGATTTGTCGTCGCCAGCGTTGCGCGACCTGCCGATCTCCGGCGTCGGCGCGCGCGATGCCCGCGAACCCTTTGTCGATCACTTGAAGATCGAACTCAGAGACTTCCTTCGCGCCTTCCGAGGTGGCGCGACTTTATCGACTTCATCAAGGCGGGGTAAATCACCAAATGGGGACAAACATCCGCTCCCGCGCAACCTTCGTGTGCGCGCCCGCCTCATGCCGCCTCGCGTGAACGAGCGCGTCGCCACTGTCGGCCGCCTGACCGAGCGCATGCCGCTTCGCGCCCGGCGGCCGGCATTGTGTGCGCGACTCGACGCAACGCGATCAGGGTCCGGACGCGCTTGGCTTGCCATGTCCTACGCGCGGCGCCTATCAACGCACACTGGGAAGGAGGACGTTCGGCGATGACCTCTTTCTTTGAGACTCCGTCAGGCGCCGCGATTCCCGCCGGCACCCGCATATATGCGATCGCCGACATTCACGGGTGCTGCGACCTCCTCGAACACGTGCTCGCACGCATCGACGAAGACCTTGCCCGTCATCCGATCGCCGGGCCGATGGAGGTCTTCCTTGGCGACTATGTCGACCGCGGTCCCGATTCTCGAGACGTGATCAATGTGCTGGTCGATCGGGGCCGCACGCGCAACGCGGTTTTTCTGCGAGGCAACCACGAGGCCCTGTTGCTCGGATTTCTGCAGGACCCGCGCGTGCTCGACGCTTGGCGCGAGCTCGGCGGATTCGCGACGCTGTTGTCTTACGGCGTCGCTCCTTCGTCCGGCACGACAGATAAGATGCGTGACCTTTCGCAGAGGTTGCGACGCGCGCTGCCCCCCGCGCACCGCGCCTGGCTCGCGGCCCTTAAGTCCCATCTCGTGGTGGGCGATTTCTTCTTCGTGCACGCCGGCGTCGATCCCGACCGGCCCCTTGACCGCCAGCGGGAGGAAGACCTGCTTTGGATTCGCGAGAAGTTCCTCGCGTCGCAACGCGATTTCGGCAAGGTGGTCGTGCACGGCCACACGCCTGTCGCGGCGCCCGAAGTGCACGCCAATCGCATCGCCATCGACACGGGCGCCTTTGCGACTGGCCGGCTGACATGCCTCGTTCTCGAGGCGCGCACGCTGCGCTGGCTGCGCTAGGCCGCATGGCCTATGCCTTGCGCCTGACCGCGCGCAACCGGCTCTTCACGTCGGCCCGAGCTGCATGCAGGGGGAGAAGTTAACGCACAACCCCGCGCTTCGGTGCCGCAAAAATTGGATTTGAACTTTGGCGGTGCCTGCCGGATTATCCGATACTGGAGGCCGCGCGTGACCGCAGTACAACCCTCCACGCCCCATGGCGACATCAACGGCGAAAGGTGCTCCGCGGTCGAGATCTTCGGCCACGCGCTCCTTGACGTGATCAACTGCGATCGCGGCTATGTCGCGCTGGTCACGCGCGGCGGTCGGCAGGTTGTCGAAGAAGTCGAGTTCGGCAATACCGCGCTCGAAAATGCCGCGCTCGAAGCGCGATGTGGGGCCGCCGTCCTCGAGTCGTTGGCACGACACGATCTCCGCCGGCCGGTGTACGAAAGCGTGTGGCACGGCCCGATCGCGGAGGCCGTGCTCGGAACCAAACCGCATGCCGACGCGCAGGCCGTATTCGGCCGCATTCCGGCAGAGCCGGGCAAGGACCTCGTATTCGTGGCCGGCTGGCGCGCGCACCGGGGGTCCAATCTTGCGCTCGTCGGGCGTTCGGCCGAGGCGATCTGGACGAGCATTCGCCGGGCGAACGGCGTACGGAACACGCGCGCCGGCGACGCGCTCATCGCGCATTTGGCCTATCCGGCTTTTATCGTCGACCTTCGCTTGCATGTGCACGGCATGAATCCCGCCGGGCAGAGACTTCTCGCCGGGGCGCGGACCTTGACGCTGGACAGGGACGCGCTTGCGTGCGGCGATGCGGCAGCGGACTTAAGACTGAGGCGTGTCATCGCGGCTCTGCTGGAACGAAATGGCGATCCGGAGGATGGAACCCGCGTGGTGCCGCTCGCCACCGGATCGGAACGGTTCGCCTTCGCCTGCGTCGCGGCCGTGCCCGATCCCCCGCATGGCGGACTTGCCCTCGTCGTCGTGCCGCAGCTCGACGAAGCGGCCTCCACCCGACGGCTGTCATCCCTCTTCGGGCTGAACGGCATGGAGGAGCGGATCGTCGCCCGCATCCTCGAGGGTCACCAGCCGCGACGCATCGGTGAATTGCTGAATCTGACCGAAGCGACGGTCCGCACCTACACGAAGCGCCTGATGTTCAAACTCGGGATCAACCATCGTTCGGATCTGGTTCGGCTCGCCTTCCTCACGACGCCGCCGCTCATGCTGAGCGAGCCCGGCGCGCTTCCCGGGGCGGACGGCCCAACGGCTCTCGCAGACGATTTGTCCCGATGGCCGCTTCGAGAAGGATCACGTCCGTCCCGGCCGGGCGCGCTGCAGACGCCGCCGCGAGCGGCGGATGCCGGCTCGCCCCGACGCGGCCGGGGGGATTGACGTCGCGCGCGCGGGGCCAGCCTCGAAAAGACCCATCCCGCTCGGCCGCGACTCGCTTCAGGTGTGCGCGGCGGCTCCGGTTCCGAGCAGCCGGTCCGCTTCGGCGATGGCGCAGAAGAGATGGTAGAAGGTGCTTGCCGGCACGAAGGCGATATTGGGTTTGCCGCCGGCATCGAGACTGTCGTACCAGGCGCCGGGGAACGGCCCCTTGAGATAGTCGCCGGCGAGTCCGACGAGCGCCTGCGCCGCCTTTTCGGCGGCTCCCGGCCGCCCAGCCTCGTGCTCGGCGAGCCACGCCTTCGCAAGCTCGGTCTGCGGCCAGCAGCGCCGCGTGGCCTTGCGCACACGGCCGAAACGATCCGCCTCGTCGATCAGGAAGCCGGTGCCCGCTTCGCTGAAGCGGCACGCGGTCTCGACAAGGTGGCGCGCCGCCACGTGCGGCGTCTCGCCGGTGAGCCGTTCGTACTTTCTCAGCAGCCACGCCCATTCGGCATGATGACCGGGCTCGATGATGTCGCCGAGCTCGCCCGGCGCCGGCCGCCAGTCCTCGTCGAAATATTCGCGGATGGTGCGGGTCTGCGCATCGAGGAATGTCTGTTCGAGCAGCGTCAGGATGCGGCGCGCGCGCGGAAGCGCCTCGGCGTGGCCCACGGTTTCGTGCAGCGCCAGCATCGCCTCGAACATGTGCATGTGCGGATTCTGCCGGCGCGGGGTCGTGGCCGGCGCGCCCTCGTGGAAGCCGCCGTTCTCCGCCGCGAGATGCTCGTCGATGAAGGCGAGCACCTCGTCGATCAGCGCATGAACCTGGGAGTCCCCGGTGGCGCGCGCGACCCACGCCAGAGCGAGCAGAATGAAAGCGTGATCGTAGGTGTCGCGCAGCGCATTGGCGATTTCGCCGTCGGCCGAGAGCGAATGCGCATATCCCGGCCGTGCGTCGGGCGATCGAGAGGAGGCCAGCACGAATTCGAGCCCGCGCAGCGCGATCTGCGCCGCGTCCGGGTGCCAGCCGAGAACCGCCGCATGGGCATAGACGTAAATCTGCCGCGCCTGCACCCGGGTTCGGCGCGGACAGGCGACGTCGGGGGCGCCGGCGAGATCGAGGCGTTCATGAAAGCCGCCGCGCCGGGCGTCGTATCCGGTCGTCGCCCAGAACGGGAGCGCGGTCTCGATCGCCCATGCGCGCAGCTTGCCCGCGATCTCGCGTTCCTCGTCCCGTGTCATCGGTCGCGACGACATGCCGCCCGCGCTCACGCGCCGACCAAGGTCTTCACCGCGGCCGCTCCCGCCCGCGGCGCGACGAACACGCCGTCGCGCGAGCAAACCACGGCCATGTCCTTCAATCCCGTCATGGCGACCTTGACGGCATCGGCGATGACGAGGGTGCCCGAACTGTCGGACAAAACGGCGTCTCCTCGCACCACATTGCCGGCCTCGTCCTTTTCGAGCGCATGGTAGACCGCGTCCCAGCTTCCGACATCCGACCACTCGAACGTGACGGGAATGACCGCAACCCGCTCGCACTTCTCCATGAGCGCATGGTCGATCGAGATCCTGCGTGCGGCCGAGAAGGCCTCGGCATCGAGCCGCAGGGCCGAATCGCGCCGTGCCCCCTTGTCCACCGCCTGTCTCACCGCCGCCCAAAGCTCCGGCATGTGCCGCTCGGCCTCCTCCGCGAAGACGCCGGCCAAGAAGACGAGGATGCCGCTGTTCCAGTCGTAGCCGCCGTGCGCGACATAGGCTTCCGCGATTTTCCGGGCCGGCTTTTCGTGGAATTTGGTCACCGCAAAGCCGCCGGCATGACCGGCGATCTTCGCCCCGCGCGCGATGTAGCCGTATTCGGACGAGGCAAATGTCGGCCGGATGCCGAAGGTGACGATCCATCCCGACCGCGCGAGCTCGATCGCGCGCGCAACCTGCCGCGCGAAATCCTGCTCGTCGGGAATGAGATGGTCGCTGGGCGCCGCGACCACGACTGTCTGCGGGCCGTAGGTCGAAGAAATCCACGCCGCCGCGGCGGCGAGCGCCGGTCCCGAGTCGCGCGCCGTCGGCTCGACCACCAGCGCCGGCGCGGCGAATCCGAGTTCCTGCGACTGCTCCTCAATGTGGCGCAAGTGGCGCTCGTTGACGACGGCGGCCACGGCCGCGAGGGGGCACGCCCGCATGCGGCCCAACGTCTTCTGATACAGCGACCGATCGCCAAACAGCCGCAGGAACTGCTTCGGCCGGTCCGCCGACGAAAGCGGCCACAGGCGGGTGCCCGAACCGCCGACAAGCAGCACGCCGATAGCGCGCGGACCATCCGTCATCCCGACAGCCCTCACGAAGAGGCCGTCCCAGATGCTCGTTGGCGGCCCCGATTCCGGGGTTGATAACGGAATCCGCGGACATGGGCCAGCCGGACGGCGCGGGACGCCGACGCGGACGCCCAGCCGCGAAGGATGCGCCCGGGCGCGATCGAAAGGCACGCGGGGGCGCCCGCTTCGGGCACGGGCTTGTCGCGGGGCAAGACGGCGCGCCTCGCGTTGTTCGACCGGCCCTGCCGCAGGCGGACACGGCAGGCTCCGCCGGCGCCGACTCTAGAAGGTCCGGGAGAACGTCTGTTCCAGGACGATGCGGCCCTCGTGCCGCACGGCGATCTCTGCGCTGTAGCGGCCGCGGGGCCCGCCCTGCGGAGGCCGCCGCGCCCCGACGAACAGCATTTGCTGGGCCTTGTCCGAGGTCAGGGGGTCGGGCTCGTGGTCCGCGACGATCCCGTCGTCAGGCCCGCGCAGAACAAGGCGCAGCCTGTCGCCCTTCTGCAGACCGATGAGGCGCACATAGGCGACGAGCGCGCCGGGCTCGTGCCCCGGGGGCTCTACCCCCGCCTCGATGTCCTGCATGCCCACGGGCGCGGACGCGAAGCCGAAATTGAGGAGCTCGCGCTCCCTGTACGCCAGCGCCTCGCGTAGATCGGGCCTCCACAGGAAGGCGCCGCCACCGCAGCTTCCCTCCGCCGCTCCGAAGGCGAACGGATCGACCACCCGGCCGGCCTGACGGACGGTGAAATGCAGGTGCGGAAATTCCGTCATTCCCGAAAGGCCGAGCTTGCCGAGAACCGCGCCCGCCTCCACGCGCTCGCCGGCGCCGACGCGAAGGCTGCCGTTCGCCATGTGGCAGTATTGCGTCTCCCAGCCGTCACCGTGCGCGATCACCACGCCGTTTCCGCATTCCACGCCTCTGACCCGTTCCCTTTGGCCTTCGAGCACATCGCCGTCGGACACGCCGTCGCGCATCCGGACCACAGTGCCGGCGGCCGTGGCGAGCACATTCACCCCGCGCCGCATCGCCGGGATGTCCGCCACGCGGAAGTCGGTTCCGTCGTGCCTGGAATAGGTCCGGGCGCCACAGCGATAGTCCCGCGGCTTTGCCTGCTCCTCGTGCGCCACGTAGGTCTGCACGAAGCAGCTGCGGCCGGGCTCGCATTCCAGGGGCAGCGACAGCGTGAGCGGCTCGGCGAGCGCGCCCGCCGCGAGGCAGCAGAATGCCGCGGTCGCCGCCCGGCGGCTCCACCGTTTTATCGCCACCGCCCGTTTCATCGCCACCTCCATCGGCCCGCCGTCGGTCCGGCGAAAATGGGATAACGCAGAGGCGCGCCTTGCGTTCGCGCGCCCTTGCGAGGGCCTTTCATCGAGACGGGCCGTGATCGCACAAGACCCGCATCGCGGCCGGCCGCGCGCGGCGTCGGTCGGCGAATCGCCCCGAAAACCGGCGCGCTCCGCGCCCTAGCGACCGTCGGGCGGGCGCACGCCGATCCAGGCGTCGCGCACCTGATGGTAGTGAAGGCGGGGATCGTATGTCGCGACCGGGAGGGTCAGCACCTCCGGCTTGAGCCGACGGAGGCCCTCGCGCGCGGCGAAAACCTGGCTTTCCGCGGCCCGCGTTCGGTTGCCCGTGCGAAATCCGTTGAACAGCGTCTGCGTCGCGGTCACCCCATAGCCGCGCGGATAGGTCACGCCGTCGATGTCGCTCTGGCTCGCCTCCTGGCGGAGAGACTGCACCCCCACGTCGGCCGTGACCGTGACCGTCGGCCGGTAGCCCGAGAGCGCCTGCGGCACGGTTTCGTCGACCGCGCGTCCGCGGGCGCGCTCGGCATTGAGCTGCGGATTGTTGCGATAGGCCTGCGCCGGCGCCGACGGCAGCGTTTCCGCGCCTGCCGGTCGGGCCGCCGCCACCGATGCCGCCACGACCAAGAACCCGAACGCGAGCCGCGACACGTCACCCCCCCAATCGACAAACGGTTCAACGCACGCTTCAACGCAACGGCAGAGACCGGGCTTCGCTGAAAGACCGACA
>JADGHE010000070.1 GCA_019689555.1 Variibacter sp.
CCTCGAGCCCTCGACGAATCACAGGCCGAGCCCCCCATGAGCGACGACATCCCGTTCGACAAGAACTTCCCCCTCCCTCCCGGACGGGTCGAGGAGGTTGCGCCGGGCGTGCGCCGGGTGCTCGCCCCGAACCCCGGGCCGTTCACCTTCACCGGGACGGTCACCTACATCGTCGGCCGCGGCAAGGTCGCGATCATCGACCCCGGACCCGACAGCGACGACCACCTCGCGGCCGTGCTGGACGCGGTCCGCAACGAAACGGTGACGCACATCTTCGTCACCCACACGCACCGCGACCATTCGCCCGCCGCCGCGAAGGTGAAGGCCGCAACCGGCGCGCCGCTGTTCGGCGAAGGCCCTCATCGCGCGTCCCGCCCGCTGCGCATCGGCGAGGCGGAGCGGCTCGACGCCGGCGGCGACCAGGACTTCCGGCCCGATCACGCCTTGCGCGACGGTGAGGCCGTAAGCGGCGACGGCTGGCGGCTCGAGGCCGTGATGACCCCCGGCCACACCGCCAACCACGTGGCCTATGCGCTCGGCGGGACGGATATTCTGTTCTCGGGCGATCACGTGATGGCGTGGTCGACGACGATCGTCGCGCCGCCCGACGGCGCCATGCGCGACTATATGAGTTCGCTGCATAAGCTCGGGGCGCGCCCCGAGCGCATCTACCTGCCAGGACACGGCCCCGCCGTGCGCGACGCCCCACGCTTTGTCGAGCATCTCCTGCGCCACCGGAAGGCGCGCGAAGCGGCCATCCTGCGCGAGCTCGCCCAAGGGGAGGCGGACATTCCGGCGCTGGTGCGGGCGATCTATGTCGGGCTCGACCCGCGGCTTGCCGGCGCCGCGGGCCTGTCCGTCCTCGCCCATCTCGAGGATCTCGTCGCGCGCGGCCTCGTGACGACGGACGGCGAGGCGACGATCGCCGGGCGCTACCGGCTCGCCTCGGGGTGATTGCCGATCTCGTCCTCGATCGCTTCCGCAAGCGAGCGGATGCGTCGCGCGTTGGTGCCGAAGTCGCGGGTGCCGTAGCGCGAGGCCGAGCGGATGTCGACGACCGTGCCGCCGCCCCTCGCCCGCACGCGCACGACCACGTCGTCCCGGAAGCCCATGATCGTCGTGCGCGCCACCGCCTCGATGCGGCCGTCGCGCCCGCCGGGGCGGGGGCTGCGCTCGTCGATGATCAAAAGCCCCTTGTGCTGGCGCAAGGCGTCGAGCACCGCCCGATAGACCACCTGCGGATTCGCGGCGAACTGCAGCGGCATGATGTCGGGATAGGCCGCGCGCTGCTGGCGCGCCGCCTCCGGCCCCGGATAGGCGATCGGGTTCGCGCCGCGCGGCCGCACGCGCGCCACGACCTCGAACTGCGGCGGGTCCGCGGTATCCGTGCTGATGTCGGCGATCGGCGGCAAGTCGTACCCCGTCGCCGCGATGTAGGCCGGGTAGGCGACGAGCCCGAGGCCGACCGTCAGGCCGAGCAGGGCGCGGCCGAGACCCGGGTTGCCATTTACCCAGATCACCACGAACGCGCCGAGAGCCGCCAGAATCGCGAGCGCCGCGAGCGCGAGCGCGCCCGCCAGCACCGCAAAGCCCGGCACGGCTTCGACAAAGCTGCCGCGCACCAGAACGATCGCGAACAGCGCCACCGCCAGCGCAAACAGGGCAAGCCGGCGCGACCAGATGGCGAGGCGCGAGGGCGGCTCCTCGGGAGTCAGCCGGCGTACCATGCCGCGTCACGACCCCGCGCAGATGCGCTGCAAGGCCGCCCATTCGGCCGGCGCGAGCAGAGGCCGCCCCGCTTTGCCGCCGGCGGCCCGCCCAATCGCCTCGACGCGCTCCCGGGTTTCCGGGTGGTTGAGCAGGATCTTGGCGCCCGGCTCGATGGCGCCGGTGATGCGCTCGAGGATGGCCCCGAGCGCGCGCGCATCTCCGCCGGCCTTGGTCATGAGATCCACGGCGTAGAGATCGGCCGCCGCCTCCACCTCGCGCGAATAGGCGAGCTGCAGCACCGTCCTTGCGGCGATGACGACGGCGCCGCCGCCGACGAAGTCGCCCAGGACGAGGCCGAACAGAAACGAGAGCCCCGCCGCCTGCAGCGCCGACCGGGTGCCGTCCCGATGCGCGACATGACCCAATTCATGGCCGATCACTCCTGCGACCTCGTCCGCGGACCTCGCCTTGTCGATAAGTCCCTCGAAGACGTAGACGTGACCGCCCGGAAGCGCAATCGCGTTCGCCTCCTTGCGCCGGACTACGACGACGCTCAGCGGAACCGGCAGCGCCGCGGCGGCCGCCAGGCGGCCGACCAGGCGCTCGAGCGCGGCGCGCCCCGCCTTCTCCCCCTCGGCCCAGCCGCACTCGAAATTCCGGCCCTGCTGGCCGGGGTCGAGCATCGCCCGCACCTGCGCGTCCACCACTTCGCCGAACCTGCGTTCGACAGAGAGCGGGACGTAGGGCGCAAGCCGGCTCGCGAGCAGAGGCACGCCATAGATGCCGACCAACAAGAGGGAGATCATCGCGGCGACGCTCCAGAGCACGACCTTGCGCCGGCTGCGGCGCGTTCGCGTGCCGCTGCGGTCGACCGGGTGCGAAAGCGCGTCGATGATCCGGATCAGATCCGGATCGCGCACTTCGAGCCGCTCGAGCTTCGTGCTGCCGGAGCGCCCCAGCCGCAGCGCGCCGTCGTGAGACGCGACTTCCTCGAGCTCGCCGTAGGGCCAGCGGGCGAGCAGCCGCCCCTCCGCGCCGCGCACCAGCACGGCGGCGGGGTCGATTTCGACCGTCACCGCGCGCCGCGCGGTGCTCTCTCCGTCGAAGTAGATCGCAGGGCCGGACCTGTTCATGAAACCGGCTCTTACAGGCCGCCGCCTGTGTTGAGCACGTCGAGGAGCCCTTCGCCGAAGGGCGAGCTCGGCGCCGCCGCGGCCCTGACGCCCTCGAGGGCGCGCAGGCCCGCAAACTCCGTCGTCTCGAAGCTCAAGCGCCAGAAGCGGATCATCACTGTCGCCTGGTAGATGGCGGAGTAGCCGAGCATCACGACGACATAGCCCCCGACGACCAGCAGCGCCGATCCGATCTCGGCCGCGGCCGACTCCCCGATGGACTCCGATGCCGCCCCGATGACGCCCAACACGACGAGCGCCAGCACGCCCGCGCCCAGGCCGAACAGAAGCGCATAGCCGATGAAGCGGAGATAGACGGCATAGACCTGCCCGGCGCGCAAGTGGCACGTCGCGGCGACGCCGCCGAGCCGCAGGCCCGAAAGCCACCACCGCAGGGTGATGGCGCGGAAGAGCGGGTAGAGCAGCACCGCCGCCAGCGCGCCCCAGCCGAGGCCCGCGCCCGCGAGCACGATCGCGGCGGCCACGCTCGGGCCTGCTTCCTCGAACCGCAGGCGCGCATTGGCGCCGTCCGTCGCCGTGGCCGCTCCCAGCGCGATCCAGTCCACGGCCGCGAGCGCCGCGGCGAGGCCGGCGACGAACGGGACCATGACCACGAGCCAGAGCGGGAACCCGCGCAAGAAGAGCCGCGCGCCCGATCCGTCGAAGCGGCCGGTGAGGTTGCCATAGTGCGTATGCCGCATCTTGTAGCGTTCGAGATTGGCGACCGCCCAGGGATAGGCGAGCCCCGCCGTGAGCGCGATCGCGCACCACCACAGCACGGACCGGACCGCATAAACCCATGCCGATCCGGTCTGATGGAAGCGCACGCCGCGATAGACGGTGCGCGTCAGGCGGTAGCGCCGCGCCCGAAAGACCGCGAACTGCCCGAGCAGAGCCAATAGCAACAAGCCGAGCGCGCCCGAGAGCTTCAACAGTCCGGGCGCGAAGGTCATGAGGAAGATCAGCGCGTTGATCGGCAGCAGCAGCGCGAGCGCCATGAGAAAGCCGATGAGCAGCTCCCTCGCGGTGCCGGTGTATTCCAGGCTGTCGCCCGCGACCTCGGTGTTCCCCCAGAGAAAGCGGCGCACATCGGTGGTGAGCCAGAAGCGGTAGAGCCCCAGCGTCAGGATCAAGTACAACGCCCCACGGACCAGCAGGCCGAAAAAGCGCCGCTCGCTTCCGTGGAAGCGGCCGCCGCCGCGGTCCATGTCGACCACCGGGACATGCGAAGGCCCCTTCGCAAGCGGGGGCGCCCCCGCGACCTCGACAACGCTCATGGCGCCCCCGTGACGCTCGATCCTGCTACCCGGCTGCGGCCACGCTGGGGAACGTGTAGTTCTTGAACTGCTCGCGCAGCGTCGTCTTCTGGATCTTGCCCGTCGCCGTGTGCGGAATCTCGTCCACGAACACCACGTCGTCGGGCACCCACCACTTCGCGATCTTGCCCTGCATGAAGCCGAGGATTTCGTCCTTGGTGGCGGACTGATCCTTCTTGAGCACGACGACCAGCAGCGGGCGCTCGCCCCATTTTGGATGCTTCACGCCGATGACGGCGGCCTCCGCGACCTTGGGATGCCCGACCGCGAGATTCTCCAGGTCGATCGAGGAAATCCACTCGCCGCCGGACTTGATGACGTCTTTGGAACGGTCGGTGATCTGCATCGCCCCGTACGGGTCGATCGTCGCCACGTCGCCGGTGTCGAAGAAGCCGTCCTTGTCCAGGATGTCGCCGCCCTCGCCCTTAAAGTAGGCCCTGGCGACGCAGGCGCCGCGTACCATCAGACGGCCGAAGGTCTTGCCGTCCCATGGCAGCTCCTTGCCGTCGTCGTCGACGATCTTCATTTCGACCGTGAACGGTGCCGAGCCCTGCTTGGCCTTGACGTCGAACAGCGTCTCGCGATCGGCCGCCGCATAGTCGGGCTTGACGGCGCAGATGCTGCCGATCGGGTTCATCTCCGTCATGCCCCAGGCGTGGGCCACCTGCACGCCGTATTGCTCCTCGAACTTTTCGATCATGGCGCGCGGGCAGGCGGAGCCGCCGATGAGCACGCGGCGCAGCGTCGACAGTTTGAGCCCGTTGGCCTCCATGTGCGACAGCAGTGTCAGCCACACGGTCGGCACGCCGGCCGTCATGGTGACCCGCTCGCCTTCCAGGAGCTCGTAGACGGACACGCCGTCGAGCTTCGGGCCCGGCAGCACCAGCCGCGCGCCCGCCATCGGGGCCGAGAAGACGATCGACCAGCCGTTGGCATGGAAGAACGGAACCACCGGCATGATCGTGTCCCGCACCGACAGGTCGAAAGCGTCGGGGGCGACCGCCATCATCGAATGCAGAACGTTCGAGCGATGGGAATAGACGACCCCTTTCGGGTTGCCGGTCGTGCCGGAGGTGTAGCACATGCCGGCGGCCGCGTTCTCGTCGAGCGGCACCCAGCGGAAGTCGCCGTCCACTTCGCTGATCCAGTCTTCGTAGGGGACCGCGTTGCGCAGCGAGGTCTCGGGCATGTGCGCCGCGTCGGTGAGCACGACATAGCGGCGGATCGTCGGCAGCTGCGGCTGCAGCTTCTCCATCAGCGGAATGAAGGTGAGATCGAGGAACAGCAGCCGATCCTCGGCGTGATTGATGATGTATGCGATCTGCTCGGGGAACAGGCGGGGATTGACCGTGTGGTAGACGGCGCCGAGGCCGGTGATGCCGTACCAAGTTTCGAAATGCCGCCACGTGTTCCAGGCGAGCGTCGCAACCCGATCGCCGAGGCGGATGCCTTCGCGCTCCAGGCGCTGGGCGACCTTGAGCGCCCGCTGCCGCGCCTCCGCATAAGTGGTTCGGTGCAACGGGCCTTCCACCGAGCGTGAAACGATCTCCCGTCGGCCATGCTGGATGGCGGCGTGATCAATGACGCGATGGCACAACAGGGGCCAGTCCTGCATCAAACCAAGCATAAGGGCGTCCCTCCACGATTTTGGGCTTTGGGCCGACCTGTTACGGCGCGGCCAGCCCAAGCTTTTACCGGCCGCCCTTGCGGACGCAAGACGCATGGGAGAGGGCGCCAGGGGCGCGAAGGCTCCTGGCCCGTTGCACTTTCGTTGCGGAGAGGGCGGGCGAGCCTGCCGGCGGCGCATGCGAACGCCATGCGCCGCCACCGATCGCGCCCGCCGCGGCGCCGCCGGTCCGGCGCGGCCTGGTCGAGCGACCGAGCCCGATTGCTGCGGCGCAATGGCGCAGGAGGCGAACGGGACAGAGGAATTCGGGCGGCCCCGGTGCCTTCAAGCGCCGCGATGGCTCGTGTTTTGCGGCCGCGGCCCCGCGGCGGCCGCCCCCGTCCTCGTCGCGCCATGGCGATGGCATCGCCTGCCGGACAGGGCGGCGGCCCCTCCCTTGCGCCCCCTCTTCAGCGACCCTCTTCCAGGGGGCGGTTCGGCCGAAGCCGTCAGGCCGGTTTCACGCGCGGGTCGATCGGCGCGATCCCTTTCAGGCCCAGAATGTCCTCGATGAGTTTCGCGCCCGCGAGCACGCGCGCCTCCGCCCGCGGCGGCCCGACGATCTGCAGCCCGACGGGAAGCTCCTCGCGATCGAACCCGCACGGCAGCGACAGTGCCGGGCAGCAGGTCAGCGTGATCGCATAGGCGATTGCGAGCCAATCGATGTAGGTCTCGAAGGTGTGGCCGTTGCACGCCGCGAGATAGCGTTGCTCCACCGGAAAGGCGGTGACGATCGTGGCCGGGCACAGCAGCAGGTCATAGCGCTCGAAGAAGGCGAGCGTGCGCTGCACCAGCGCGACGCGCTGAGCCTGCGCCCGCGCGATCTCCTCGGCCGTGAGCGACAGCCCCTTCTCGATGTTCCAGATCACCTCCGGCTTCAACAGATCCCGGTGCTCGCGCAGCAGCTTTGCGCGGCTGACCGCGAAGCTGAGCGCGCGCAACGTCTGGAAGCACTCGTGCGCCTCGGACAAGTCGGGATGCGCCTCCTCGACGATGACGCCCGCCTGCGCGAGCTTCTCCGCCGCCGCGCGCGTGATCGCCGCCACCTGCGGATCAACCGGCGTGATGCCGAGATCCGCCGAATAGGCCACCCTGCCGGGCCGCCAGCCGGAACGCGCAGCCTCGAGGAAGCTCGTCGGCAAGACCGGAAGGGACAAAGGATCGCCGGGATGCTCGCCGCACATCGCATCGAGCAGCAGCGCGAGATCCTCGACGTTGCGCGCCATCGGCCCTTCGACGCTCAGCGTGCCGTCGATCTGTGCGCCCGGCGTCTTGGCCACGCGCCCGATGCTCGGCCGCAGGCCGACCACACCGCAAAAGCTCGCCGGGTTGCGCAGCGAGCCGCCCATGTCCGAGCCGTGCGCGACCCAGGCCATGCCGGTCGCCAGCGCTACCGCCGCGCCGCCGGAGGAGCCGGCGGCCGAACGCGCCGTGTTCCACGGATTCAGCGTAGCGCCGAAGACCTCGTTGAAGGTGTTGGCGCCCGCGCCGAACTCGGGCGTGTTCGATTTGGCGTAGATGACGGCGCCGTTCGCCTCGAGGTTCTCCACCAGGATATTCGACTTCGCCGGGACATAGTCGGCGAAGATCGGCGAGCCGTAGGTCGTGCGCACACCTTCGACTTCAGTGAGGTCCTTAATGGGCACGGGCAGGCCGGCGAGCAGCCCGCGTTCGGCCGCGGGACGCTTGAGCAGCCGGTCGGCGTGGGCGCGCGCGCGGTCAAAGCACAGCGTCGGAAGCGCGTTGACCACGGGATCGACGGCGGCGATGCGCTTTTCGAGCGCGTCGAGCAGATCGTGCGGACTGAGGCTTCCGTCCCGCAGGCGCGCGACGACGGCGCAAGCGTCCATGCGCATGAGCTCCGGCTCGGGCGCGGTCGACGGGCGCGGGCTCAGGATCGGTGAATCGGTCATGCGGTTTCGCCCCGGCTGTTCTTGCGGGCGGGCGTGGCCGCGCCCGCCGGGCGGACCGTGCGCGCGCCGGCTGGAAACGGCCGGCGCTGCCGCCCGACCGCTGTCGTACATCGCCGGCGAAGCCCGCGCAAATGTCCACGGCGCGCCGCCGCGGCAAGCCCTCTTTTGCCATTGGTCCGGGCGCGCGCGACCGCGCCGCTCCGCCGCGTTCCGGACGCCGAAGCGCGCCCTCGCCGCAACGGCGACTTCTTGATTTTCCGATTTCGATGTCCGTGTCGGCTGAACCGGCATCGCAGCTCGTCGAAGCGTCGGTCTGCGCGCCGCGCCCCGGCATCTGCCGCCGGAACCCGCACGGACCGTTTTTCGGGAGTTTGTTCCAGGCGTCCATCCGCGGCGGAGGCGTTCATGGGCGACCTGACGGCCCGCTGAACGCCCCTCGCCGGAACCACTGCGGATGCGCAGTGGCGCCGATCAAGGTCCCTAAATGTCGATCAACCCAGGATCGGGTCCAGCGGAACGAGGCTCGTGACGGGGCCGAGGAGGTTGCCCTCCGTAACCGGACTGAGCAGCGTGCCTTGCATCTCGACGTTGACGTCCGTCGGATGATCGGGATCGGTGAAGGCGTCGATGTGAACGGGAGACCCGCCCTTCCATATATCCGGCCCGGCGTTCACGTTGACCACGCCGCTGCTCCCGTAGGAGCCGCTCAGAATTTCGACGTCCGTCATCATCGCATCGTCCCGGCCTAGGACGAGGTCCACGGGTGGATACGAATCCTGCGGATCGTCCGCATAGCTCAGGACGTTGACATCGAAGATCGTCGAATCCCGGCTCGCCTCCGGCCCGCTGAGCACCGAAACTTCGAAGTTGTTGGATTCGCTCGCGACGCTCACGGGGTCGCTTTCCAGAACATCCTTCGGCGTGTTCTCGTTGAACAAGTCGATCGGGGGCTGCTGATCCAGGATGTCGAGCGGCGAACCGCCGCCAAGTCCCGGCAGCGCCGGCAGATCCGAGGCCAAATCCGGAATGTCCGCCAGTGTCTTCGTCAACGAATCCAACGATCCGCCGCCGGACGACGATGAGCCGCCGAAGAGACCCAGAGGCAATTTACCGAACAGGCCTGCCATGACTTCCTCCCTCGGCACATGGATGGGACCGAACTAGGCATCGAGGCACGCTCAGATTGATGCCACGCGGATTTGAAAGCGTCAGATGTGGCCAGCGGGTTATCGAAAGCGTTCAAATGCCACCGACTCCGCGAGCGCATGGTGCGGGCCTCTCCCGCGCTGAAAATTCATCTTTGATTTATTGTCATGACTCGCGGGCGCACGCGCATGTGGCGGCGCCAAGAGCATTTGCAAAGCGCCGCAGACAAGCTGCGTGCACGAACGGCTCGGCCCTGGGCGATCCTCGCTAGAGACTTGATATCAGACGCGAATGCGGCGGGGGCGCGCACGCGCCGCGATAACACAATTGGCCACGCGCGCAACGCGAGAACGCCGCCCGCCGCCGACGCGGCAGCGCATGGAGCGGGCGCGACCGAAAGAGCACGGATCGCATGACCAAAGTTTCAATTTGTCGATTTTTGCGCCTGCGCCGATGACCGCGCGCTTACCGTGGCTCCGCGCCGTGCCGCGCCTGCGTGCGAAAGGCCGCGCGTCCCCACGCCGCGCGTGAAAGGCGCGGGAGCCGAATCCGGCGCATCGCCCCGCCGGGCGCGCGGCACGCATCCGGACGAATTGATCGTGACGCGCGGAACACCGCCCGCACCGCGGACGCGCGCCCCTCTGAAAGAAAGACCGACGCGCCGAGGACCTCCATCGCTCGTGGACCGGAGACTTCGCGTCTCGGGGAAATGACGCTACAAAGATGCGCCCCCCTTCGGCGAGGGCTGGGTGGCAGGGAGAGAACATATGCGCTTTGGTCTGTTCGGTGGGGCAACCGCGAAGGCGGGGGAGGCGAACGATAGCCAGATCTACAGCGAGTTCATCGACTATGTTGTGGAGGCGGAGGAACTCGGCTTCGAGAGCGTGTTTCTGGTGGAGCATCACTTCACCGGGATGGCGCAGGTGTCGGCGACGCTGACGTTTCTCAGCTATCTCGCGGCGCGTACGCAAAAGATGCGGCTCGGAACCGCCGTCACGGTGCTGCCCTGGCACAACCCGGTGCTGCTCGCCGAACAGGCCGCGACCGTCGACCTCGTCTCCGGCGGCCGGCTCGACCTCGGCGTGGGCCGCGGCTACCGCTATTCGGAATATGCCGGCTTCTGCATGCCCTTCGAGGAAGGAGGCGAGCGCTACGAGGAATCGCTCGAAGTCATCCGCAAGGCGTGGACCTCGACCAAGCGCTTCTCTCATCACGGCAAGTACTGGCACTTCGAGGACATCATCGTCGAGCCGCCGCCCACGCAGAAGCCGCACCCCCCGCTCTGGGTCGGCGCGGCGAGCGACCGCTCGATCCGCCAAGCGGCCGAAGGCGGCTTCAACCTTCTGCTCGACCAGCTGGCGACGCCGGCGATGCTCGGCCACCGCGTCAAGATCTATCGCGACGCCGTGGAGGCGCAGGGCCGTCCCTTCGATCCCATGAACGTCGGCGTCACGCGCGCGCTGCATGTCGCCATGACGCCGCGCGAGCGCGAATGGGCCTATGAGATGCGGGCGAAGTTTCTGCTCACCGTGCACCAGCTCTCGACCAATCCGAACGCGCCGCCCTCGGCGATGAACCGGCCGACCTCGCTCGCGGATGTGCGCATCGCCACCGAGGAAGCGGCCCTGATCGGCACGCCCGAAGAGATCATTGGTCGCATCAAGGCGCTGCAGGCGCTCGGCGTCGAATATCTGCTGCTGCTCGACGTGACCGGATCGATCGACGCGCTGCGCGTCTTCGCCCGCGAAGTGATGCCGGAGTTCAAGCAGACGAACAAGCAGCGCCAGACGGCGTGACGCTCATGCGGCGCGCTCGATCCGCCCGGCGCGCTCCGCCTTGATCCGCGCGGCCGCGTGCTCCGCCACCATCATGGTGGGGATGCAAGTGTTGGCGCGCGGGATCACCGGCATGATCGAGGCGTCGATCACCCGCAAGCCGCCGACGCCGCGCACGCGGCAGTCGGCGTCGGTGACCGCCGCGGGATCGTCCGTGGCCCCCATCGCACAGGTGCCGGTCGGATGGAAGACCGGCATCACGTGATCGAGCAGCGCGTCGAGCTCCTCCGACGCCATGGCTTCGAGATCGATCTTCTGCCCGACCCGGCTCAGCGCGTAGCGGCGGACGGGATCGGGACCATCGAGCATCGCGGCGATCACGGCCGACAGGAGCCGGTTGCGCGGGCTCGGGCGGTTGAGCCGCCGCGCGAGCGAGGACGGCACCACGAGGAAGATGTCGCCATGCGTGGGGCTGACCGCGGGGTCCAGCAGCAGGTCGAGACCCAGCGCCACCGCTTTGCGCATGCGGATGCGGTCGAGCGGATCGGACAGGAAGCGGAAATCGACCACGGGCGGCACGTCCGGATCGGGGCTGCGGAGCGCCACCACGCCGCGCGACACGGGCGCATAAAGCGCCGCGCCCACCATTCCCAACCGATCCCCGTGCGCATAGGCGCCGAGCTTCGCCATGAACTGCAAGTGCAGGTCGCCGGGGACCGCCCCCTCGACGAGCGAGGAGACGCGGGCACAGGCGACGCCGTAGGTGCGCACGGCCGAAGACTGCCGCGCTTCCGGCGCGAGCCAGGTCGCGAGATTGACCACGCAATGATTCTGCAGCCCGCGGCCGACGCCGGCACAATCGACGCGCGGCGCGATGCCGAGCCTCTTCAGCTCCTCCGCGGGGCCGATGCCCGATCGCATCAAGAGCGCCGGCGAATGGATGCCGCCTGCGGAGACAATCACTTCGGCGGCGCGGATGGTCTCGAGGCGGCCGCCGCGGCGGATCTCCGCGCCGACCGCGCGCCGGCCTTCCAGGAGCAGGCGCGTTGCGATGGCGCCCGACAGAATGTCCAGATTCGGGCGGCGGCGCACGGCATCGGTGAGATAGCCGATCGCGCTCGAAACGCGCCCCTCCTCCGTGTTGGCGAAGGGGACGGGAAACGTGCCGTCGGCGAAATCCGCATTGGCGTCATCGCGCGCGGGGAGCTGACGGCGCTCGCAGGCCTCGACGAGCGCGGTGACGAAGCGCGGCCACGCCGCGCGCGGATGGCGCCGCACCGGAATCGGGCCGTCCTTGCCGTGGAGCGGCCCGTCGAAATCGAGGTCGCGCTCGAGACGCCGGAAGGCGGGCAGGACATCCTCCCAGCCCCAGCCGACGGCGCCCGCGTCGCGCCATGCGTCGTAATCGCCGGGCATGCCCCGCAGCGCCCACATGCCCATCACGCTCGAGCCGCCGCCCATCACCCGTGCTTGCGAATAAGGCGCCTGTGGCGTTCCCACATTCGCCGCGGCGGTGAGGCCCGGCCAGAAGTAGTCCGGGTTGAAGTAGGAGACCGGGAAGGTGTCGCGGATGTCGTCCGGCACGGCGCCGGGCGGCGTGTCGCGGCCGGCCTCGACCAGCACGACGCGCGTGCCCGCGTCTTCGCTCAAGCGGGCGGCGAGAACGCAGCCGGCGGCGCCGCCGCCAATGATCAGGACGTCGCAGGTTTTTGCCATTGCGTTTTCCGTCGTGAAGCCGAGAGCCTCCGGTGGGAGCGGGTCGTTTCCGAAAACGTTTTCCGCCGCTGCGTCATGATGCCGGTGCGATCTCGCGCCGGCTCGGCTGCGCGCGCGGCGAAGGCGAGACCGAGATCGAGCGCGGCGTTCGCGGCGTCGCGAACCCGCCGCGTCGCCGCCACGATCTCCGCGCCGATGCCATCGCCCTCGAAGACGAGAATGTTGGTGGGCACCCGCGTTCCCCCTCCCCTCCGCGACCGCCGGCATTGAAGTCCGAAACGAAGACAGCCGCAACCGCGCCGCGGCACGCGCGGCCGACGGCGCCGCGGGCCGGCGCGCCGGAAACTTTGCAAGCGGCGAGTGGGCGCTGCCGGTTCACGGCTTGCGGCGGAATCGACTTGTTGCGAAAACTGCGCGCCGAATAGTATGGCTGCGGCCGCCCCTTTCGGAGACACTGCCGTACATCGATTCACACCATTGCTGTGCGTCGCCGGCGTGCTGTGGGCCGCGAGCGCGTCCGCCGAAACCATCCAAACATTTCGCGTGGCGAACTGGCACGGCGGCGCCTACACGCGGCAGGGCTCCAACGAATTCAACCATTGCGCCGCATCGGCCCGTTACGCCAGCGGCGTGGCGATGACATTTGCGATCAATCGCGCCTATCGCGGAGCCTGGGGTTTGCGAGCCCGCAATAGCGGCTCGTGCCCGGAAACCAGTACGACATCGCCTTCCAGATCGCCGACTCGGCGCCCATCAGCGCCCGGGCGGTGGCGATCGGCCGCGACCAAGTGGAGGTCCAGCTCGCCGACAGCGCCACGTTGTTTCAACAATTTCGTTGGGGCCGCATGCTCCGCGTCGCCTCGGCCGGCCGCGTCTTGAGCTTCAAACTCACCGATACGTCGCTTGTTCTTCCGGAGCTTCTGCGCTGCGTGTCGCGCTATGCCGGCACGTCGTTGCCGCACGCGGCCGGAAACTTCTTCACGCCGCCGCCCGCGCCGGCATCCGCACCGGAGGCGGGCAAAGCCGCCGCGCGCGCCTGATGCCACGACTCTCGCGGCCAATCTGCTGGCGCAGTCCGGCATCAGCGGATTTCGGATCCTCGGGGCCGAGGACGTCGAACGGCTCAAGGCCGACGCCGCCTGGAAGGCGGACCGCGCCGTCGGCACGGTGTCGATCGTGACCTCCGACACCACAACGCTCGACCAAATTCCCGGCCGGCTGATCGCGAACGCGGCGCAGGCTTGCAAGGGCAAGTTCTTTTCCGGCGCGCTGCCGGA
>JADGHE010000071.1 GCA_019689555.1 Variibacter sp.
ATTGTCCACGGGGCGTGGGGCCGGAGCCTTAGCCGGACGGACGCGCAACGATCAAGGGCCTCACCGGCTCGTTGCAGCCCCTCGTTACGGCACGGCGCCCGCCGGCCGCGTTGCGGCACGGCGTTTTCGGGGCGCGCGCGCCATGCGCCCGCCGTTGACAGCCCGGTGACGCGCCAGATAGCGTTGAGAAAAGCCGCGCGAGCGGGACTTGGGCGACAGCCCGCAACCTGCCCGACCGACGACATAAGCCAACAGGCAAATAAACACTTTCGGGGAGGAACGACCGATGAGCGCGCGACGCGCCGGCCGCCTGCTGGCCGGCGGCCTTTTGCTTTTCGTACCGCTCGACGCATGGGCTCAGGGCGCCCCGGCGGACATCCCTGCGATGACGCTGAAGGTCGCCGACACGTTTCCGCCGACCGGGTTCGTCCCCGAAATGGAGAAGGCGTGGGCGGAAAACGTCACCAAGAAGACCGGCGGCAAGATCAAATTCCAGTTCTTCTGGTCCGACTCGCTGTTCAAGCAGGCCGACGGCGCGACCAACCTCGCGGCCGGCGTCGCCGACTTCGCCCGCGTCGCCTCGACCTACGATCCGGCGAAGACCCAGCTCTGGATGACGCTGGACATGCCCTTCAACGCCAAGGACTATTGGTGCGGCATGAGTGCCTCGGTGAAGGTCGAGCAAGAGGAGCCGAACCTCAAGAAGACGTTCGAGCAGCTCGGTTTCCTGCCGATCGTCGGCTATTCGAGCGGCCACTTCCAGTTCCTGTCGAAGACGCCGATCGAGAAGGTGAGTGAGCTCGCCAACAAGCGCATCCGCAGCTACGGCGGCGCGCGCATCAAGATGTATGAGCGCCTCAACATCTCGCCGATTTTCATGCCCTACGCTCAGATCTACGAAGCCGTCGAACGCGGGGTGATCGACGGGGCCGAAGCGACGATTCTGCTCACCGAGTCGTTCAAGCACTACGAGGTCGCCAAGTCCATGACGATCACGAATTCGGGCTTCGTGGCGGCGTCCCCGCTTTCGATCAGCCTGAAGCGGTGGAACACCTTTCCCGACAGCCTGAAGCAGATCTTCCGCGAAGCCGCCGTCGAGCACGACCAGGAATGGTCGCGCCGCATGATGGAGCTCGAGGGCATCAAGCTGAAGGAGTTCCAGGCCAAGCACGGACTCAAGGTGATCAACCTTTCCGCCGAGGACCAGGCCGCGATCGAAAAGGCGGGCAAGGAGGCGCAGGAGTCCTGGCTCGCCGACATGGACAAGAAGGGCGTGCCCGCGCGCGCGACGTGGAGCAAGTTCCAGGAGCTCAACGCCGCCTGCGAGAAGGAGGTCGCCGCCAACGGCTATCCCTGGGCCAGGAAGTAAGGGTCGGCCGTGAACCGCGCAAACCGGATGCTGGAGGCGCTGGCCGAATGGCTGGCGCTCGCGGGCGGCCTTGTCGTCGTCGTGCTGATGGTGATGGTGTCCGTCGATGCGCTCGGACGCAAGACGCTGGGCGCTCTGCCAGGCGCGCTGGAATTCAGCGAGGCGCTGATGATTCCGGCCGTGTTCCTGCCGCTGATGTTCGTGCAGATGAAGCGGGAGCACGTCTTCGTCAGCGTGGCGACGCTCGGCCTGCCGCTGCGCGCGCAGACGCTCCTCGACGGCCTCGCGGCCGTGATCGGCGCGATGATCTTCGGGCTGCTCACGTGGCTTGCGCTGATGAAGGCGGTGGACGCGTTCGGCGTGCGGGAATACCGGGTCGCCGTCATTGCCGTCCCCATCTGGCCGTTCCGCTGGATCATTCCGCTGGGCACGGCGCTTTTGGTCTTCCAGCTCGTGCTCACGGCCATCCACGAATTCTCGCGCGGCTTCGGCGCGGCCGAACCGGCCCCGGAGGGAGGGGACGCGCTGCTTCCCCCCGGTTAGTCGCGCGGGGCAAGCGCTCCGGCCCGGCGGGCGAACACGAGACGGTCCGCCGACCCGGAAGCGAACGTCGAACAAGCGGGATGCACTTGCGAAAGGTCTGCCCTCCACCGCGCGGCATGGGGTCTCCGCGCAAGATGAAACGGCACTCGCGATGCAACCGCACTCGTTTTTCGATCGTCGAAAGGCGGCGTGAGCGGCCATGGAAAGCTATCAGATCGGCCTTCTCGGGTTTGTCGCCCTGCTCGTGCTGATCGGCCTGCGTTTGCCGATCGCGTTCGCGCTCGCCCTCGTAGGCCTCGGCGGGCTGTTCCTGCTGTCGGGGCAGGAGGCGACCTTCGCGATGCTGTCGACGCAGCTCTATTCGTCGGTCGCCAACAACACCCTGACCGCGGTGCCGCTGTTCCTGCTGATGGGCTATTTCGCCTTTCACGCGGGATTGACGCGCGCGGCCTTCAGCACGGCGCGCATCTGGCTCGCCAACCTTCCCGGCGGACTTGCGATGGCCTCCGTCGCGGGCTGCGCGCTGTTCGGCGCCTGCGCGGGCTCCGGCGTCGCCGCCGCAGGCGCGATGGGGCGCGTCGCTATTCCCGAGATGCTGCGCTACGGCTACGACCGCAAGCTCGCCTGCGGATCGATCGCGGCGGCCGCGACGCTCGCCGTGCTCATTCCCCCCAGCATCGTGATGGTGGTCTACGCCATCATCGTCGAAGCCTCGATCGGGCGCCTGCTCATGGCCGGCTATCTGCCCGGCATCCTCTCCCGCCGCCATTCTGATGGCGATGATCTATGTGCGCGTGAGGCGCGACCCCAAACTCGCTCCCCACGTGCCGTTCAAGATCACCTGGCCGGACCGCTTCCGCGCGCTGCACGACGTGTGGGGCATCACGGTTCTGATCCTGCTCGTGCTCGGCGGAATCTACACGGGCTTCGTGACGGCGACCGAAGCCTCCGCCCTGGGGGCGCTCGGCGCGCTCGTGCTGATGACGGCGGCGGGCCGGCTCAACGTCCGCACCTTCAAGGACTCGCTGCTCGAGACGGCGCGCACCACGGCCATGATCTTCCTGCTGCTCGTCGGCGCCTCGATCTTCGCCGGCTTCATGGCGATCAGCGGCCTGCCGCAGAAGCTCGCGGAGGTCATCGCCGACGCCAACCTCTCGGTCGGCATGGTGCTGCTGATCATCTGCATCGTCTACATCTTCCTCGGCTGCTTCCTCGATTCGATCTCCATGATGCTGCTGACGCTGCCGGTGCTGCTGCCGGTTCTGCACAGCCTGAACGTGAACCTGATCTGGTTCGGCGTCGTCGTCGTGAAGCTCGTGGAGATCGGCTGCATCACGCCGCCCTTCGGCATCACCGTCTATGTGGTCAAGGGCGTCGTCGGCAACACCGTGTCGCTCGAAGAGGTCTTCCGCGGCATCTGGTGGTTTCTCCTGATGGAGATTCTGACCCTCGTCATTCTCATCCTCTTCCCGCAGATCTCCCTGGTGCTGCCCGACATGATGCTCGGCAAAGGGTGAGTGTCGCGCGCCGCGCCGCGGCACGCGACCGAGCCGTGCGACGGTCGACGCACCCCGGCAGGAGCGGCCGAGCGCGGATCGCACGCGAGCTTCGGCGCGGGCGCCGCGCCGGACGGATTCGACCGTTTCGCAAGAATGACATTCGATGCCGGCGCGCCGCGCGAACGCCCTGGCGGCCGTCCCGCGCGGCAGCGGAACGCGGTCCGATCAGCCCACCGCTTCCGTCATCGGCGAGGGCCTGGCGAACGTCGCATCGTTGGTACCGCGCTCGGCCACGCGCGAGCCGTACAACAGGCCTTCCTTGACTTTGGGCAGCGTCGCCGCGACATCGGTGATGGGCAGGCCGTGCGTCGGCGCCACGGTCTTCACGTCGAGCTTCTTCACGAGCTCGTCGAGCCGGTCGCAGTAGTTCTGCATGTCGGCGAACTTGGTCCAGAACAGCGCCAGATCGGCGAAGACCGCGGTCGTGTCCTCGAGATCGAGCGTCTCCGCCTCCTCGGCCACTTTTCCGCAGTGCCCGTCCTCGTGGTAGTGGCTGTAGGCGAAGCCGTCGCCCGGGAACAGCACGCGGTCGCGCGTCTCGAAGCCCCACCATGTGGTGCGCATGTCGCGGATCACCGGCTCGACCAGCAGGAAGGTGCGGCCGCCGAGGTCGATCTCGTCGCCCTCCTTCATCCAGCGCATGCGCGGCTCGTATTCCGGGAAGGCGAGGTGATAGTCGCTGACGTCGCCGCACAGGATCGCCTCCGGATAGCGGCGCAGCACGCGCCCGAGACCGCCCGAATGCGGCGTCTCCTGGTGCGTGATGAACAGATATTTGAGCGGCGCGCGGCCCCGCAGCAGCTCCTGGAGCTGCTTTTCGATGATCGGAAAGTCCTTCGGGTGCCCGGTCTCGACCAGCAGCGAGGCGGCCTCCCCGATCACCAGGAAGGCGGCGTTGTAGGAATGGTAGATCTTGTTCTGCTGGCGCTGCTCCAGGCATTCGCCGAGCCAGAAGACGTCGGGCGCGATCTCGCGCGGCAACGGATTGGGCCGGTTGAGGGTCGACTGCACCATGTCCTACCTCTCCTCGTCGCGGTCGACATAGCGCGACCGCGCAACGCTCTTGTCGAGCGACCGCAACACGTCGTCGAGGAGCCTGTAGTGCCGCTCGACCGTCTTGCGGCCGCGCAAGACGCAGCCGTAGCCCGGCGCCAGCGTCTCGATCTCGTGCCGGTCGAAGATTTTGTCGATGCCCTGCCGCAGCTTCGCGGTGTCGACGCCTTCGAGCCACCAGTAGCGCGTATTGAGCAGGAACGAGCGAACGTGGTCGAAGTCGGTCGCATCCACCTCGCCGTCGCCCAGGACCCAGGGGCCGTCGGGCCGGTCGCGCCAGACATGGGTGAACATGTCGGAGGTGAACAGCGTCTTCGTCGCGCGGTCGTAGATCCAGCGCGTGGCGATGAGTCGAATCGGCGATTGATAGACGTCGATTGCGCGGCCGCGCGCGCCAAGCGGGACGGTCTCCTCGCGGCGGATCGTGGTGATCTTCAGCTTGTGCAGCGTGTCCCGGCCGTTGTCGGAGCCGGCGCCGAAATCGAACCACAGCGCGGCATCCGGATTGGCGGTGAAGCACTCCTTGACGTTGAAGTACGCGGCGAACGGCTCGATGTTCTGGATCGACATGAACTCGTTGAGCCGCAGCGGAAAGAGGGACAGCGGCCGGTCGCGCGAAATGAGCGACTCGATCTGCGCGCGCAGCGCCGGCTCGTGGCCGCCGAAGCCGGTGTCGATCAGCCAGGCGGCGTCCGGCTCGGTGAGGAGGTAGCAATTGGAAACCGAATAGCCGCGCGCCTTGGCGGGATAGGAGCTGACACGCCCGTCGAGTTCGAATGTGTTCTGCAGAGCGTAGAGCTTGCCGTCCGCAAGCGTCAGAGTATGGCTGCGCGCCATCTGTCCGAGCACGTAACGTCCCCCCTCTGGGCGGCGCCGCCGCGGCGGGCCCCGCAACCTATCCGCTTTGGCCTCGCATTGATAGCACGCCGCGCGTGTGCCACTCATTCGTCCGTTGGAATAGCTGACCTGCAGGTCCGACGCGACCCGCGGCGCGCGCTCAAAACTTATGAAGGAAAGTCACATGTTTCTTGAAATCGCGCAGATCGACGTGAAGCCCGGCATGGAGCCGGAATTCGAGGCGGCGGTCGCCAAGGCCGAGCCGTTGTTCCGCCGCGCCAAGGGCTGCAAGGGCTTCGAATTGCAGCGCTCGGTCGAGAAGCCGAGCCGCTACCGCTTGTTCGTCCGCTGGGAGACGCTGGAGAACCACATCGTGGACTTCCGCGGCTCGCCCGATTTCCAGACATGGCGCGGCCTCGTCGGCCACTGCTTCGCCCAGCCGCCCGAAGTCGAGCACACGCGAAAGGTGGTCGAGGGATTTTGATCGCCCGCCGGCGGGCGGCATCCGCCGCGGCCCTTCCCCTTCGGGGCTGCGGCGTTCTCCTGCCTCGAAAAAGACAGGGGCGCTTCAAAGGGGCGCTCGTCGGGCGCCGGCGATCGCGCCGGCGCCGAGCGACTGTTCGCATTATGGCACTGGCTAATTCGCCGCGAAGCAGTAGAAGAGGCCGTTGCCGCCGGTGCTGCGCAGCGCCGGCTGGCTGCAGCCGCCGCCTTCCTCGCGCGAGGGATGCGACGCATTCCACGACTTCGCGGCGGCGTCGTCGCCGAGCCCCATGCGGTCGTGATGCCCCAGCATGGCCGTGCCTTCGCGGCTGCTCGTCCAATTCCTGCACGTCATGTCTCTGTCGGGCGGGAAGGCGGTGCCGTCCGGCTGCGAGCCCGTGAGGATGTCGTGCATGTTGGGCTGGTCGCCGCGGCCGTTGACGACCGTTCCTTTCTCGGTGAGCGCCGTCTGCTTGTTGATCTTGTTGCTGGCGCTGTGCAGATCGGCCACGTTCTGGGCGATCACCGCGCCCTCGGCGTTCTTCCACGGGCCGTTGCCGATGCGGTCGCGCGCGTTCACCGCCGGGGCGCCGCCCGTCGCCTGCGTCGAGAGGTAGGCACGCCATGTGCGCGCGCCCGCCCCGACCGCGCTCGCGAGCCGCTGGCAATGTGCATCCGCGCCGGCGAGGCCGCCGAGATCGGCGCCCTTCCCGGAGCCTTCGCTGGTGACGAAGAACGTCATCTCCGCCGCACCCGCCTGCTGCGCCTGCGCGCCAGCGCCCGGCGCGATCCACAAAGCCGCGACCGCGGCGCAGAGCGCCCACCGCATGTCGTGGTTCATGATCGTCCTCCCGTCGATAGTGGCGCGCCATGCGCGTGGCGGTTCGCGTGCCGCCGTACAGACTGATAACAATGGACGTGGAGGAAAATTCCCGGGAGCATGGCCCGCGGCGGAGAAGCGTGCGGGGGCTCCCCACAGGGGGGAGGCACGATGAAGCGCAGCACGGAACGCATTCTCGCGACCCACACCGGCAGCCTGCCGCGGCCGCCCCGCGTCATCGAACTCCTGTTCGAGCAGCAGCGGAATCCGACTGTCCGCAATCCGGCCTTCGCGGCGGCGGTGGACGCGGCGGTGGCCGAGGTCGTGCGCAAGCAGGTCGAGGCCGGCATCGACATCATCAACGACGGCGAACAGGGTCGCCCCGATTACACCGTGCACGTCAAGGACCGCCTCACCGGCTTCGAGGGCGAGAGCGCGCCGCCGCTCGGCACCGGCGAGGAGGACTTTCCCGAACTTTCGGCGCTGCTCGCACAGTTCGCTTCGCCGTTCCAGTACCGGCCGGCCTGCTCGGGCCCCGTCGCCTGGAAGGACTGGGAGGCGGCGCAGGCCGACATCGACCGCGCCCGAAAGGCGATCCAGGGCGTCAAGGCCGAGGAGGCGTTCATGACCTCGCCGTCTCCGGGGCAGATCGGGCGCTATCTCCGAAACGCCTATTATCCGAGCGCGGAGGCCTATCTGTTCGCGCTCGCGGACGTCATGTCGCGGGAATATCGCGCGATCGTCGACGCGGGCTTCGTCCTGCAGCTCGACTGCCCGGACCTCGCGCTCAGCCGCCATACCGTCTTCGCCCATCTCAGCCTCGAAGACTTCCGCAGGGAGATCGCCATGCACGTCGAGGCGCTCAACCACGCGGTGCGCGACATTCCGCCCGAGCGCATGCGCATGCACGTCTGCTGGGGCTCGACGCTCGGCCCGCATCACAAGGACGTGCCGCTCAAGGACATCATCGACATCGTGCTCAAGGGCCGGCCGCAGGCGGTGTCGTTTCCGGGAGCGAACCCGCGCCACGAGCACGAGTGGAAGGTCTGGCGCGACGTGAAGCTGCCGGAGGGCAAGATCATCATTCCGGGCGTCATCGATTCCACCTCGAACTTCGTCGAGCATCCCGAAGTGGTGGCCGACCGCATCCTCAATTATGCGCGCGTCGTCGGCCGCGAGAACGTCATCGCCGGCGTCGACTGCGGCTTCGGCACCTTCGCGGGCCGCGTGCAGGTGGACAGCAAGATCGTATGGATGAAGCTCGCCTCGCTTGCCGAGGGAGCCCGCATGGCCTCGAAGGAGCTGTGGGGCCGCGCCGCCGCGTGAGCGGCGCTCCGCCCTTTCCCCCGGGGCTGCGACGCACGGCGCGGCGCCTCAGCCGGCCGACATGAACTGGGAAGGCGCGGGCGGCGCCGCACCTCCGCCGCCCGATCCGCCGCCGGTCGAGTTCTCACCGCCCGGACCGCCGTTCGGGCGTTCGGTCCGCCCGCGCGCGGCCCCCATCAGCCGCGCGGTCGCGCGGCGAAGTTCCTCGATGCCGAAGGGCTTGCGCAGGATTGGAAAATGCGCGGCGGCCTCGTCGACCACCTGGCTGTAGCCGGTCGTCAGCAGCACCGGCAGCTGCGGCCAGCGCTCGCGCACGGCGTTGGCGAGAGCAAGCCCGTCCATCGGGCCGATGATGACGATGTCGCTCACCACGAGGTCGAAGGGCGCCACCTCCAGCGCCTCGAGCGCGGCATCCGCGCTCCGCACCGAGACGACGCGAAATCCGAGCTGCTCCAGCAGCTCGGCGCTGACCGTTGCAACCTCGAGACTGTCCTCGACGAGCAGCGCGGTGCGCCCGACGAAAGGCTCGGGCGCGTCCACGGGGCGCACCTCCTCACGGGCGGGCCCCTCCGCGCGCGGAAGATAGAGCGTGATGCGGGTTCCCGCGCCGGGGCTGCTCTCGACTGTGACGGCGCCGTTCGACTGCACCGCGAAGCCGTAGGCCTGCGACAGGCCGAGCCCGGTGCCCTTGTCCGGCGGCTTGGTGGTGAAGAAGGGATCGAAGATTTTCGGCAGCACGTCGTCGGGAATGCCGGTGCCGGTATCGGCGACCGAAAGCGCCACGAACGCGCCCTCCAGCTCCTCGCGCGGCAGTTCGCCGCGGCGCACCGCCACGTTCCGCGCCGCAATCGTGATGGCGCCGCCTTCCGGCATGGCGTCGCGGGCGTTCACCGCAAGGTTGAGCAGCGCGAGTTCGAGCTCCCCCGCGTCGACCTCGACCGGCGACAGGTCCGGCTCGATCGCGGTCGCCAGCCTGACGGCGCCTCCGAGCGATTGGGAGAGAACCTGCGCAAACGCTTCGATCCATGCCTTGAACTGCAGGCGCTCGGGCTCGAGGTGCTGCCGCCGCGCGAACGTGAGCAGCTGGCGCGTCAGCGCCTCGCCCCGCTTTGCGGCATGTTCGATCGCCTCGATGGCGCGCAGCCCGCGCGGGTCGTCGCCGACCATGGCTCTGATGGTGCGCGCGTGTCCCAGCATGATCATCAGCAGATTGTTGAAGTCGTGGGCGACGCCGCCGGTCAGCCGCCCGAGCGATTCCAGCTTCTGCGCCTGCGCCAACTGTTCCTGCGCCTGTTGCAAAGCGAGCTGCGCATTGCGCCGCTCGGTGATGTCGCGCGTGACCTTGGCGAATCCGAGCAGTTCGCCGCGTTCGTCGCGGATGGCGTCGATCACGATCGAGGCCCAGAAGCGACTGCCGTCCTTGCGCACGCGCCAGCCTTCCGCCTCGAAGCGCCCGGTGCGCGCGGCGGTCTCGAGCCCCCGCTGCGTGGCGCCGGCGGCCGCGTCCTCCGGCGTGTAGAAGACGCTCAGGTGTCGGCCGATGATCTCGTCCGCCGTGTACCCCTTGATGCGCTGGGCGCCCGAATTCCAGCTCGCAATGTGGCCCCCGGCGTCGAGCATGTAGATAGCGTAATCGACGACGGCGTCGACCAGCAGCTGGAGGCGCGCGGCGTCCGAGACGCGCGAAACCGCGTTCTCGTGACCTGACGTCATGGGTTCCTGACCCCGCACCCGCCGATTCATAGCATGCGCGGGGACCGCGCGCGAACAGCGAACGCGGAGCCTGACGAAAGAAAGCGCGAGGAGGCGCGAAGCTGCGTGCCCGCGAAAGCCTTCCGTGACGCGGCGCGCGCCCGCGCTGCCGGCAGGTCGGCCCCGATCGGGGCGTCAGCGGCGTCGAAGCGCCCGCCCCTGCAAAATCCAGGAAAATCGCCGGTGCAAACCCGCGGCGCGCCCTGTTTCAGGAGAAGCCGCGTGCGTGCGATGGCGCGCGGCCGGGCTCCGCGCCGCTCAGAACCGCACGCCCACGCTCACCGAGAGCGGCGTGTGCATCACGTTGATCGCATGGCGCGTTCCGCCGATCCCGCGCGAGACGAACTCGTATTCGAGCCGCGCGAACAGCCGGGACGTGAGCTCGAATTCGAAGCCCGTCCCCACGACCCACGAGACGACCCCTTCGTCGAAGGCGGCGACCGCCGAGACGTGGCGGATGGCCTTGTAGCCGAACCCGCCGCGCAGGAAGGCGCGGGTCGGGAGCACCCGCTCGAAAACCGCCGGCGAGAACACAAGCACGGTCCCGGACACCGACTGGCTCCGCTCCCGGCTTTCGACCGCCAGGCCTTCGTCGAAGCGGCCCTCGCCGAGGTAGTGGTAGGCGGTCTCGAACGAGACCCAGTCGTTCACCCGATAGCCGGCGAACGCCTTGGCTCCCGCCCTATAGATCTCGGAGCTGAAGGCGGTATCCGGCACATAGCCGGTGTGGTGCACGCCGTTGACGCCGGCGCCGCCGTAAAAGCGATAGATCGGAGGGGAGGACTCGAGCGATTGGGCGGAGGCTTCGGTCGCCAGGGCGACGTGACCGCAAGCGACCGCGACGACCGCGACGAAGGCCGCGGCAAGACGACCGATACTGGGCATGCGCTCCCCTACCCCGCGCAGAATGACGAACCCCAACGCACGCCCGAGCCCAGACTTCGCCGAGCCCGACTCGTTGGCCGGCAGGCTACGGGGCGACGCCGCCGAGTGTCAACGAAATACCCTTGCGACGCCCGGCGACGAACGGGCGGGCGCCAAGGTGTGCCCGAAGGCATTCGGCGGCTTCGCCCATGGATCCGGCGGAAGCAACCCGGCGCGGGAAGCCGAATCGTGCCGTCGCCGCCGATCGGCGTGGTGCGGGCTCGCCCTTCCCTCCCGGCTCCCGCCGGCCCATATTCGCGACGATGACCAAGCCCCCGGACACGCCGAAACCGCGCAGAAATCCCGCCAAGCTGACGCGCGCCAAAGCCGCGCGCGAGCAGCTCGCTCCGATCGCGCCGGCGCTCGCCGAGCTGCTCAACCCCGGCCTCGTGCGCGGCACCGCGGGTGTCGGCTCGCAGACCGGGCTCGCGCCGGCGCCGGACGCGCCGAAGACAGCGGAGGGCCGTGCCGGCAAGACCAATCTGCAGCCGCCGCCCGACAATTCGTGGGAGCGGCGCAAGGATCTCGCCGACGCGCACAAGGCGCGCCGGTCGATCCAGGAAGGATTCCGCGAGACGCAGGCGGGCTACGCCGCGCCCGGCCCGCTCGACCCCGATCTTGCGCGGCACTGGGGCCTCGACGAGGACGCGGCCGAGGCTGACAGTCTTGCCGCGCCCCATGTGCAGCGGGGATCGCAGGACTTCGCCGACGGAACCGGCAGCCTCGCCAGCCAGCGCGCGCTCGAGCGCCTCTTGCGCGAAGGGCGGCCGGAATTCGGCGAGCGGCCGTGGGTGCCGCACCGCCCGCCGCGGCCCGAGAAGACCGAAGGCGGCCGCCGCTTCGTCATCAAGTCGGACTTCGAGCCCAAGGGCGACCAGCCGCAGGCCATCGCTGAGCTGGTGGACGGCATCGCGCGCGGCGAGCGCACGCAGGTGCTGCTCGGCGTCACCGGCTCGGGCAAGACCTTCACGATGGCGAAGGTGATCGAAGCGACGCAGCGGCCCGCCCTCATCCTCGCGCACAACAAGACGCTGGCGGCGCAGCTCTACGGCGAGTTCAAGGCCTTCTTCCCCGACAACGCGGTCGAGTACTTCGTCTCATACTACGATTACTACCAGCCGGAGGCCTACGTCCCGCGCACGGACACCTACATCGAGAAGGAATCCTCCATCAACGAGCAAATCGACCGCATGCGCCACGCGGCGACGCGCGCCCTGCTCGAACGCGACGACGTGATCATCGTCGCCTCGGTGTCGTGCATCTACGGCATCGGCTCGGTCGAGACCTATTCGGCGATGACGTTCACCCTGAAGCGCGGCGAACGCATCGACCAGCGCCAGCTCCTCGCCGATCTCGTGGCGCTGCAATACAAGCGCAGCTCCGGCGACTTTGTGCGCGGCACCTTCCGCGTGCGCGGCGACACAGTGGACATCTTCCCTGCCCACTACGAGGATCGCGCCTGGCGCGTGAACCTGTTCGGCGACGAGGTGGAGTCGATCGAGGAATTCGATCCGCTCACCGGCAAGAAGTCGGACGAGCTGTCCTTCATCAAGGTGTACGCCAACTCGCACTATGTGACGCCGCGGCCGACGCTCTTGCAGGCGATCGAGGCCATCAAGGTCGAGCTGCGCCAGCGCCTCGATCAGCTCACGCGCGCCGGGCGCCTGCTCGAGGCGCAGCGGCTCGAGCAACGCACCCTGTTCGACCTCGAAATGATGGAGGCGACGGGCACCTGCGCCGGCATCGAGAACTACTCGCGCTATCTCACGGGCCGCCGGCCCGGCGAGCCGCCGCCGACGCTGTTCGAATATGTGCCGGACAACGCGCTGGTGTTCGTGGACGAAAGCCACGTCACCATCCCGCAGCTCGGCGCCATGTATCGCGGCGACTTCCGCCGCAAGGCGACGCTCGCCGAATACGGCTTCCGCCTGCCCTCGTGCATGGACAACCGGCCGCTGCGCTTCGAGGAATGGGATGCGATGCGCCCGCAGACCATCTGTGTCTCCGCAACGCCTGGCTCCTGGGAGCTCAACGAGTCGGGCGGCGTCTTCGTCGAGCAGGTGATCCGTCCGACCGGCCTCATCGACCCGCCCGTAGAGGTGCGCTCCGCGCGCACGCAGGTGGACGACCTCGTGGGCGAGATCCGCGCCGTGACGGCGCAGGGCTACCGCGCGCTCGTCACCGTGCTCACCAAGCGCATGGCGGAGGACCTGACCGAGTATCTGCACGAGCAGGGGATCCGCGTGCGCTACATGCACTCCGACATCGACACGCTGGAGCGCATCGAGATCATCCGCGACCTGCGCCTCGGCGCTTTCGACTGCCTCGTCGGCATCAACCTGCTGCGCGAGGGCCTCGACATTCCCGAATGCGCGCTGGTCGCGATCCTCGACGCCGACAAGGAGGGCTTCCTGCGCTCGGAGACCTCGCTGATCCAGACCATCGGCCGCGCCGCCCGCAATGTCGACGGTCGCGTGATCCTCTATGCCGACACGGTGACGGGCTCGATGCAGCGCGCGATCGAGGAGACGAACCGCCGGCGCGAGAAGCAGCTCGCCTACAACGCCGAGCACGGCATCACGCCGGAGTCGGTGAAGCGGTCGATCGCCGACATCCTGGGCTCGGTCTACGAGCGCGACCACGTGCTGGTGGACGTGTCTGACGGCGGCGCGGTCGCGACCATCGGCCACAATTTCGAGGCGGTGATTGCCGATCTCGAGACGCGCATGCGCGAGGCCGCCGCCGACCTGAACTTCGAGGAGGCGGCGCGCCTGCGCGACGAGATCAAGCGCCTGCGCGCGGCCGAGCTCGCGGTGGTGGACGATCCGACGGCGAAATACCCGAGCGCGCCGGCGCATTCTTTACCCTCGCTCCGCGCGTCTTCTGCCTCTTCCCGCCTGCGGGGAGAGGATCGCGGCTCACGAGCCGCCCAGGCGCGCGGCGTCCCCTCACCCGGCGCCTTCCGCCCCGACCCCACCCCGCCCCGGAGCACGGCCGCCCGGCCCGC
>JADGHE010000025.1 GCA_019689555.1 Variibacter sp.
TCGGCCGGTAGCAGGTCGGGCCGACCCGCTCGGAGGACCTCGGCGCGGCGGCGCTCCGCCTCTTTCGGCGCGCCGCCGGATGGCAGGGCGGAGCCGGCTCCGCCTGCGCCGAGGCTCGCGGACGACTCGCGCTTTCTTTCGCCCCGCACCGTCGGACCAGAATCGGAGTCGGATTGCGCTGGAGCAAAGACGGGCGCGGTTGACCGCGCGCAGAATGAGTTTTCGCCCGGCCGCGGGCGCGTTCCCGCATCGAGGAAAGGCAAAGCCGGAGTCGGGGCCGGAGGGCGGCCGCTCCGCCGCACGCGCTGGCCCCACGAGCGGGAAAAGGGGAGTCTGGAGGCGCGCATGCCGATCGGGTTCGATTCTCTCGTGGACGACGTGATGCGCCGCTGGCCCGTGACGATCCGTGCCTTTCTCGATTTCCGGATGCGGTGCGTCGGTTGCCCGATCGCCTCCTTTCATACGATCGACGATGCCTGCCGCGAGCACGGCGTCGATCGCGAGCGCTTTCTCGCCGCCCTGCGCGGGCTGGTCGCGTCGGACGGCTGTCTCGGCGCGGCCTGTTGAAGCGCGTTTCGGAAAATATCCGCGTCCGCAGCGCACCCCTCCGCCTTCGCTTCGTGCGCGGCCCGCGCGGGACACGCCGTCCCCGCTCGAGTCGAACGGCGCTAGGGTTCGGTGGGCACGTCGGCGACGAGCGCGAACAACCGATGCGGATCGCGCAGCACCACGCGCTGGCGGCCGGACTCGATCAAGCCCTGCTGCTGCCAGGCGCTGAGGATGCGGCTCACCGTGTGCAATGTGGTGCCGGTCATTTCCGCGATGTCCTGACGGCTGATCGGGAATTCGATCTCCACGCCTTCCGGCACCTTGCGGCCGGCCTGCTGCGCGAGGCGCAGGAGCGCGTGGGCGACGCGGCGCTCGACCTGCTGCGTCGACATTTCGATTATGCGGGTGTGCGACTCCTGCAGCCGGCTTCCCACGGTCTGCAGCGCGTTGGTCGCAAGCTTGGGATGCCGCTCGACCAGCCGCGGCCAGGCCGCGGACGGCCACGCGAGCACGATACTCTCGTCGACGGCGGTCGCGGTCGCGGGATACTCGTTGAGCCCGATGGCGACCGCCACGCCAAAGGTCTCCCCCGGCGTCACATAGCGCACGAGGACCTGCTGGCCCGCAGGCGTCGTCTTGGTCGCGCGCACATGGCCGTGCAGCAGCACGAAGAAGGAATGCGCCTCCTCGCCCTGCGCGAACACGATGCTGTTCTTCGGGTAACGAATGGACCGCGCCTCGGCCAGAATCGCGTCGAGGCCTGCCGCATCGAGACCGGCGAACAGCGGCAGATTGGCGACAAGCGAGCGGTCGACTGCGGCCATTCCGGCGGCTTTCGTCAGGAGGGGTCGAGCAGGAAATCTAGGCGCGGCGCGGCCGCCGGGCAATCGCGCCGTCGGCAGGGTTTGCAATTTGATCCAGCGCAATAACGGCGCGCTGCTTTGCCCCTATGAGGCGGCCATGCGTCCGGCGCAATCGCCGGGCCGGAGCGGTCAGAGGAGAAAGAGAATGTTCAGGGCGCTTGTCCCCGGCGCGCTCGCCGCGGCTCTTCTCGCCACAGCGGCGCCCGCGGCCGAGGTCGAAGTGAAGATGCTCAACAAGGGGGCCGAAGGCGCGATGGTGTTCGAACCCGCGCTGATCAAGATCGAGCCCGGCGATACGGTGAAGTTCGTCGCCGTCGACAAGGGCCACAACGCCCAGAGCATCGACGGCATGTTGCCCCCGGGGGCCGCCCCGTTCATCGGGAAGATGAACCAGGACGTCGCGGTGACCTTCGACAAGCCGGGCGTCTATGGCGTCAAATGCCTGCCGCACTACGGCATGGGCATGGTCGCCCTGGTGGTCGTCGGCACGCCGACCAATCAGGAGCAGGCGAGGGCCGTCAACCACCCCGGAAAGGCGAAGAGCGTCTTCGCGACCCTGTTCGACAGACTGGCGACCCAGGCGGCCGCCAAGTGACCGGCGGTTTCAAGGGGCCTGCGGGCATGCCTCCGATTCCGCGCCTGAAGCGTTACGAAGGGCCGGCGCTCCTGTCCTACGGCTTTCGGCCGTTCTTCCTGTTCGGCGCGCTGCAGGCGGCGCTGGCGATGCTCGCCTGGCTGCCCGCCTATAGGGGCGAGCTTTCGCTCGCGACCGCCTTCGCACCGCGGGACTGGCACGTCCATGAAATGCTTTACGGTTATGTGCCGGCGGTCGTCACCGGGTTTCTCCTCACCGCCATTCCGAACTGGAGCGGCCGCCTTCCCATCCAGGGCGCGGCGCTGCTTGCGCTGCTGCTCGTGTGGCTCGCGGGGCGCGCGGCCGTAATCCTTTCGGGGCTTATCGGATGGCTTCCCGCCGCCGTGATCGACTCCGGCCTCCTGCTTCTCGTGGCCGCCGCCGCGGCGCGGGAGATCGTGGCCGGGCGCAACTGGCGCAACCTGAAGGTCGTCGCCCTCGTCGCGCTGCTGGCCGGCGGGAACGTCGCGTTTCACGTCGAGGCGCATTTCGCCGGCGTCGCGGAGTACGCCACGCGCGTCGGCCTTGCCGCCGTGGTGCTGCTGATCACCCTGATCGGGGGCCGCATCGTGCCGAGCTTCACGCGCAATTGGCTCGCCCGGGAGAATCCGGGTCGGTTGCCGGCGCCCTTCGGCCGTTTCGACGTCGCGGCCGTGCTTGCAAGCGCCGCCGCGCTTGCGGCCTGGATCGGCTTTCCGAACGCCGCGCCGGCCGGCGCCGCGCTCATCGCTGCCGGCCTCCTGCAGCTTCTCCGCCTCGCGCGCTGGGCCGGCGACCGCACGCTGCGCGACCGGCTCGTGCTCATCCTGCACATCGGCTATGCGTTCGTGCCGCTGGGCTTCTTCATGGTCGGCATGGCCGCCTTCGACGTCATCCCCGCGGCCGCCGGCATGCACGCCTGGGCCGGGGGCGCGATCGGGACGATGACGCTCGCGGTGATGACGCGCGCAAGCCTCGGCCATACCGGCCGCATGCTCGTCGCCTCGCGGGCGACCGAGGTCATCTACGCCGCGGCGGTGGTCGCGGCGCTGAGCCGGATCGGCGCCGCGTTCGTGCCCTCCGCCGGCCCCGCGCTGCTGCATCTCGCCGGGGGCTTGTGGGTGGCCGCCTTTCTCGGCTTCGGCCTGGCCTATGGGCCGGTGCTTCTCGCGCCCGCCCGCGCAGCCGGTGCGAGGTAGCGCGCTCCCCCAGGCTCCGCCGCCGAGCCGAAGCTGGCCCTCCGCGCGGAAATTGGGATACTGGTCTCCTTAAGAAGCGAGCCGAGGTCGACCGCGCCGTCCGCGGAGGGCGGGGCGGGGGACCGGGCGGTCGAGCGAAAGGAAGGGGCCTGCGGAGCAGGCGCGCGCAACGGCCCATGGCTGACCTATCCATCAAATCCGCGACGGCGACGCTGCCTGCCCACGAGCGGAAGCAGCGGGAACAAAGCCAGATTCTGCTGGGCTACGGCCTGGGCGCGGCCGCGGCGATCGGCGGCTTTCTGCTTCGCCTCGCTCTGACGCCGATTCTGGGCGACCAGGCGTCCTTCATCGTGTTCATCCCGGCGGCGCTGATCGCGGCCGGCATCGGCGGGCTCGGGCCCGGCTTGGCGGCCACGGCGCTGGGCCTCGTTCTGGGAGTGCTCCTGTTCGACAGCGGGTCTCTCCCCGCCGCCAGCCATGCGGTCAATGCCGCGCTCTTCGCCGCCGTCGGCATCGGGATCGCGACCTTCGGCGAATATCTGCAGCGGACGCGGCGGCGCGCCAACGCGACGACGCAGGACCTGCTCGCGCGCGAGGCGCATCTGCGGTCCATTCTGGACACCGTGCCCGACGCCATGATCGTCATCGACGAGCGCGGGATCATGTGTTCCTTCAGCAGCGCGGCGGAACGCCTCTTCGGCTACAAGGCCTCGGAGGTGCTCGGCAAGAACGTCAGCATGCTCATGCCCTCCCCTTATCGCGAGAACCACGACGCCTATATCGAGCGCTATCTGCGCACCGGGGAGCGCCGGATCATCGGCATCGGCCGCGTCGTCGTCGGCGAGCGCAAGGGCGGCGAAACCTTCCCCATCGAGCTGTCGGTGGGAGAGATGCACTCCAGCAACCAGCGGTTCTTCACCGGCTTCATCCGCGACCTCACGGAACGGCAAAAGACGGAGGCGCGGCTGCAGGAGCTGCAGTCGGAGCTCGTGCATATTTCGCGCCTCACGGCCATGGGGGAAATGGCCTCGACCCTCGCGCACGAGCTGAACCAGCCGCTGTCGGCGATCGCCAACTATCTCAAGGGCAGCCGCCGGCTGCTGGGCGAGGGCGACGACGAGCGGACGAAGACCCTGCGGGAGGCCCTCGACAAGGCCGGCGATCAGGCGCTGCGGGCCGGTCAGATCATCCGTCGGCTGCGCGAGTTCGTCGCCCGCGGCGAGAGCGAGCGCCGCGTGGAGAGCCTGAGCAAGCTGGTGGAGGAGGCGAGCGCGCTCGCCCTCGTCGGCGCGCGGGAGCTCGGCGTGCGGGTGCGGTTCGATCTCAATCCGGGCGCCGACCTGATCCTGGCCGACAAGGTGCAGATTCAGCAGGTGCTGCTCAATCTTGTGCGAAATGCGGTCGAGTCCGTGGCCGAAGGCACGCGGCGCGAGCTGGTCGTCCGCGCCGAGCCCGCTCCCGACGACATGGTCATCATCAGCGTGGCGGACACGGGGCCCGGCATCGCCCCCGAGGTCGCCGACCAATTGTTTCAGCCGTTCGTCACGACTAAGAAGCACGGTATGGGAGTCGGCCTGTCGATTTGCCGGACCATCGTCGAGGCCCATGGCGGACAAATCTGGGTCGAGCCGACGCCGGGCGGAGGGGCAACGTTCAAGTTCACGCTGAGGGCCGTCAGCCACGAGGAGATTGGCGATGTCTGATCGCCCCACGGTGCATGTGATCGACGATGATGCGGCCGTGCGCGAGTCACTGGCCTTCCTGCTGAAGACCGCGCAGCTGGACGTGCAGACCTACGAATCGGCCTCCGCCTTTCTGAAGGCGCTGCCGCAGACCGACCACTGCTGCGTCGTCACCGACGTGCGAATGCCGGGGATCGACGGTCTCGAACTCCTGCGGCGGCTGAAGGCGCTCAACCACACTATTCCGGTGATCATCATCACCGGCCACGGCGACGTGCCGCTGGCGGTGGAAGCGATGAAGATCGGCGCGGTCGATTTCCTCGAAAAGCCGTTCGACGACGACGTGCTGCTCGCCGCCGTCCGATCGGCGCTGAACCGCCACGAGCAGGACCGCGAGCGCGAGGCCGAGCGCCGCGAAATCGTCAACCGCCTCTCGACCCTCTCCAATCGCGAGCGGCAGGTGCTCGACGCTCTGGTGCTCGGCCATCCGAACAAGGTCATCGCCTTCGATCTCGGCATCAGCCCGCGCACGGTCGAAATCTACCGGGCCAATGTCATGACCAAGATGCAGGCGAACAGCCTTTCCGATCTCGTCAGGATGTCGCTGCTCGCGGGCGTCACCGGCCGGGACGACGCGGCCGCGTAGCCGAAGGCGCGCCGCCGCGACGGCGGGATCCCCGGCCGCAAGCGGGCCGGGGGCCCGCGGCCCCGCGGGCTCCCGTCCAGCCGCAGCCAGCAGCGCTCGGCGCCTTTCCGCAAACGAACGGCCGACTTTTGACCCAGGTCAAGGCGGCCTTGCGCGTTTCGAGCGAACCGGATGTTCGATCGAAAAGGCTTATCGCTTGCACCATGGCCACGTCGGACCCCGTATGGCAGCCGCGCATCTTCATCATCGATGACGATCCGGCGCTCTGCAATGCGCTCAAGTTCTCGCTCGAGCTGGAAGGGTTTTCGGTTTGGACCTATCCGGACGGCGCCGCCCTGCTCGGCGAGGAACGCGCCCCCTCCGTCGACTGCCTGGTCATCGACCAGCAGCTCCCGGGCATGAGCGGGCTCGAACTCCTGAGCCAATTGCGCCAGCGCGGCATTGCGACGCCGGCCGTGCTCATCACCAGCCATCCGAGCCGCACCGTGCGCGAACATGCGGGCCGGGCGGGGGTCGCGATCATCGAAAAGCCTCTGCTCAGCAATGCGCTGAGCGAGGAGATCCGTCGCCTCGTGGCGCTGCGGCCCGCCGCGCCCCGCGACGACCTGTCGACATCCTGAACGTTTTCGCCAGCGACAGCCGCGCGGCCGCGATCGGGCGCAGAGGCGCGCGGCCGCGCGCCTTTCAAGTCCGGCCGCCTCGGCCCGTGCCGCGCGCAGCGGGGGCGGCGCGGCGTGCCCTCCGCGCCTTTCCAAGCCCGCGACGAGGTCCCCGATTGCGGCGGCGCGCCTCATCTTTGATCTGGATCAAGGAAGGTGAGCGACCCCTTCGCCATTGATGCGCCCGCATTTCCCAACCCCCGCCGCAAGGCTTGGCGGCCGCAGCAAGGCATCCCAGATGGGCGAAGCACGCGCGATTTCGAAGTCCATGACCGTTGGAGAGGCGGGGACGGCAACCGTCTTCGCCGCGCTCGCGTTCCTCTCGATCATCGTTGCGGCCAAGGCGCACACGCCGGCCTACGCCTTCCACGCCTATCTGTTTGCCGCCGCGAGCGTCGGCGCGGTGTTTCTCGTCCTCAATCGCTATATGAGCCGCCCGGCCGCGCTCCCGCCGCGCGAGATCGACGGCAAGCCCAACTACAACCTGGGGCCCGTCAAGTTCGCGGCGATCGCCGCTGTGGTCTGGGGCATCGCGGGATTCGGCGTCGGCCTCCTCGCCGCCCTGCAGCTTGCCTTCCCGGCGCTCAACTTCGATCTGTCGTGGCTGTCGTTCGGCCGCATCCGGCCGCTGCACACCTCGGCGGTGATCTTCGCCTTCGGCGGCAATGTGCTGATCGGGACCTCCTTCTACGTCGTGCAGCGCACGTGCCGCGCACGGCTTGCGGGCGAGCTTGCGCCCTGGTTCGTCGTGCTCGGCTACAATTTCTTCATCGTCATCGCCGGCACCGGCTATCTGCTGGGCATCACCCAGTCGAAAGAGTACGCCGAGCCCGAGTGGTACGCGGACCTGTGGCTCACCGTGGTGTGGGTCGCCTATTTCCTGGTCTTCCTCGGCACGGTGATGCGGCGCAAGGAGCCGCACATCTACGTCGCGAACTGGTTCTACCTCGGCTTCATTCTCACCATCGCGGTCCTGCATCTCGGCAACAACCCCGCCGTTCCCGTCTCGCTCTTCTCGCCGAAGAGTTACATCGTCTGGGCCGGCGTGCAGGACGCCATGGTGCAATGGTGGTACGGCCACAACGCCGTGGGCTTCTTCCTCACCGCGGGCTTCCTCGCGATCATGTACTACTTCATCCCCAAGCGCGCGGAGCGGCCCGTCTACTCCTACCGGCTGTCCATCGTGCACTTCTGGGCGCTGATCTTCATCTATATCTGGGCGGGGCCGCATCACCTGCACTACACGGCGCTGCCGGATTGGGCGCAGACGCTCGGCATGACCTTCTCGGTCATGCTGTGGATGCCGTCATGGGGCGGAATGATCAACGGTCTGATGACGCTCTCCGGCGCGTGGGACAAGCTGCGCACCGACCCGGTGCTGCGCATGATGGTCGTCTCCGTCGCCTTCTACGGCATGTCCACCTTCGAGGGCCCGCTGATGTCGGTGAAGGCGGTCAACTCGCTCTCGCACTACACGGACTGGACGATCGGCCACGTGCATTCCGGCGCGCTCGGCTGGGTCGCCTTCGTCTCCTTCGGCGCGCTCTACTGCCTCTTCTCCTGGGTGTGGAACCGCCCCCTTTATTCCGTCCGGCTCGTGAGCTGGCACTTCTGGATCTCGACCATCGGCATCGTGCTCTACATCACCGCGATGTGGGTGGCCGGCATCCTGCAGGGCCTGATGTGGCGCGCCTATACGAGCCTCGGCTTCCTCGAATACTCGTTCATCGAGACGGTGGAGGCCATGCGTCCCTTCTATCTCATCCGCGCGCTGGGCGGAGCGCTGTTCCTCGCCGGCGCGCTGATCATGGCCTGGAATCTGTGGCGCACCGTCGTCGCCCGCCGGGTCGAGACGCCGTTCGCCGCCGGCGACGTGCGGCTCGCGGCCGCCGAATGATCGAGGTGCGCCATGTCGCTCTGGTCCAAGCACGCCATTTTCGAGAAGAACTCGATCATCCTGGTGATCGCCGTGCTGATCGTGATCGCGATCGGCGGCATCGTGGAGATCGTGCCGCTCTTCTACCTGAAGAACACCATCGAGAAGGTCGAAGGCGTAAGGCCCTACACGCCGCTGGAGCTCGCCGGCCGCAACATCTATGTGCGGGAGGGCTGCTACAACTGCCATTCGCAGATGATCCGCCCGCTGCGTGACGAGGTGGAGCGCTACGGCCACTACTCGCTCGCGGCCGAGAGCATGTACGACCGGCCCTTCCAGTGGGGCTCGAAGCGCACGGGCCCGGATCTCGCGCGCGTCGGCGGCAAATATTCGGACGACTGGCATCGCGATCACCTGCGCGATCCGCGATCGGTCGTGCCCGGCAGCGTGATGCCGGCCTATCCGTGGCTCGCGGAGACCGAGCTCGACGTCGAGCACATCGCCGACGACCTCAAAGTGCAGGCCTGGCTCGGCGTGCCCTACACCGAGGAGATGATCGCGAACGCCAAGGCCGATGTGCGGATCCAGGCGACCGCCGATCACCCCGACGCGGCGGCGCTCGCGCAGCGCTACCCCAACGCCCAGGCGCGCGATTTCGACGGCAATCCGGCCCGGATCACGGAGGCCGATGCCTTGATCGCCTATCTGCAGATGCTCGGCACGCAGATCAACTTCAAGCTCTACGACGACAAAGCCAACATCCGCTGAGCCCGTCCATGGACCCGACATACCGCATGCTGGCCGAGTTCGCGCAGACCTGGGGGCTTCTCTATTTCGTCGGCCTCTTCCTGGCCGTCGTCGTCTACGCCTTCTGGCCTGCTCGCAAACAAAGGTTCGAGGACGCCGCCCGCATGCCGCTGCGTGAGGATTGATCATGGCTGGCGAAAGCAACAGAGACGTCGATGCGATCACCGGACGGACGACGACCGGCCACGAGTGGGACGGCATCCGGGAGCTGAACACGCCGCTGCCGCGGTGGTGGTTGTGGATGTTCTACGCCACGATCATCTGGTCCATCGGCTATTGGATCGTCTACCCGGCCTGGCCGCTGGTGACGACGAACACGAAGGGCCTCTTCGGCTGGAACACCCGCAGCGCCATCGTCGAGGACCTCGACGCGCTGCGCGCGCAGCGCGCGCCCTATACGAGCCGGATCGCAGCGGCGTCTCCGGAAGAGATCATCTCCGACCCGCAGCTCTTGAGCTTCGCGCGGGCCATGGGGCGCCCCGCATTCGTGGAGAATTGCGCGCCGTGCCACGGCGCCGGCGGCGGCGGCGCCAAGGGCTACCCCAACCTCAACGACGACGACTGGCTGTGGGGCGGCACGCTCGCCGACCTCGAGCTCACCATTCGGCACGGCATCCGCTCCGGCGACGAGAAGGGGCGACAGGGTGCGATGCCGGCCTTCGGACGCGACGGCATCTTGCAGCGGGCGGAGATCGCGGCGGCCGCCGACTTCGTGCGTTCGCTCGCCGGCCTGCCGGTCGCGCCGGAGGCGAATCTCGCGCTCGGCAAGAAGGTGTTCGCGGACAACTGCGCCGCCTGCCACGGCGACGACGGCAAGGGCAAGCGCGAGATCGGCGCGCCGAATCTGACCGACGCCATCTGGCTCTACGGCTCCGACCGGCAGACGATCATCGAGGGAATCTGGAACGGCCGGGGCGGCGTCATGCCGGCGTGGGAGCGCCGGCTCGACGACACGACCATCAAGGCGCTCACGGTCTATGTCCATACGCTCGGCGGCGGCGAGAAGTGACGTGATTACGCAAGAGTGCGAGACATCCGCCGTTCCGCGGAGCGCAGGCTCCGAACCCGCGGCCGCAAGGCCCGCGGCAGTGGCCGCGCCGCCGCTGGCGCCGGCCGAACCCGGCGCGCTCTACGCGCCGGCTCGCCGCATTTATCCGCAGAGCGTGAGCGGCCGCTTTCGCCGCATCAAGTGGGCCGTCCTCGTCGTCACGCTCGGCATCTATTATCTGCTCCCCTTCGTGCGGTGGGATCGCGGGCCGGGCGCGCCCAGTCAGGCCGTGCTCATCGACTTCCCCGGCCGGCGCTTCTACTTTTTCTTCATCGAGATCTGGCCGCAGGAGGTCTACTACATCACCGGCCTCTTGATCCTTGCGGCGATGACGCTGTTCCTGATGAACGCGGTCGCCGGCCGGATCTGGTGCGGCTACCTCTGCCCGCAGACGGTGTGGACCGATCTGTTCCTCCAGATCGAGCGGCTGATCGAAGGCGATCGCCGCGAGCGGATGCGGCTCGACGCCGAGCCCTGGACCTTGCGCAAAGTCGTCTTGAAGGCGACCAAGCATTTCCTGTGGCTCATGGTGGCGTGGTGGACGGGCGGCGCGTGGGTGCTCTATTTCGCCGACGCGCCCACCCTCGTGAAGGCGCTCGCGAGCGGCGAAGCTCCGTTCATCGCCTATGCCTGGATCGGCATTCTCACCTTCACGACCTATTTCCTCGCCGGCCACATGCGCGAGCAGGTGTGCACCTATATGTGCCCCTGGCCGCGCATCCAGGCGGCGCTGACGGACGAGTACGCCCTCAACGTCACCTATCGCTACGACCGCGGCGAGCCGCGCGGGTCGATCAAGAAGAACGCGCTGCTGCGCCAGCAGGGATTGCCGGCCGGGGATTGCGTCGACTGCCTGCAATGCGTGCATGTCTGCCCCACGGGCGTCGACATCCGCAAGGGGCTGCAGCTCGACTGCATCCAGTGCGGGCTCTGCATCGACGCCTGCGACGCGGTGATGAACAAGATCGGCCGGCCGCCCGGCCTGATCGGCTACGACACGGAGCTCAACATCCAGCGCCGGCTGCAGGGCCAGCCGCCGATCTTCAAGCCGGTGCGCACGCGCACCGTGCTCTACGCCGCGATCATCGCCGTCGTCGGCCTCGGCATGCTCTACAGCCTCGCGGTGCGCAGCACCGTGGGCGTCAGCGTCATCCACGATCGCAATCCGGTGTTCGTGCAGCTTTCGGACGGCGGCATCCGCAACGCCTACACCATCCGCATTCTGAACAAGGCGCTCGAAGCCCGCTCGTTCCTGCTCATGATCGAGGGCCTGCTCGCGCCCGAGATCGAGGTCATCGGCAGCGCGCCGAACCCGGACGGGCAGTTCGTCCTCGAAGTGGGGCCCGACCAGACGCGCGAGGTGAGGGCGCTGGTCACGGTGCACCGTCCGCCGCCTTCGCCGTCGACGCCCGTCACCTTCCGCGTCATTGAGATGCGCAGCGGCGAGCACGCAAAGGCGAGCGATCATTTCCGTGCACCGTAAGGGATAGCGCGAAGAGCACGAGAGGAAGGCCCGCGATGACTTCCCGTTCGCAGCCCATCCGAGGGGACGCAGCCGAGAGGCCGCTGACCGGCCGCGCGGTTCTGATCTGGCTGCTCGCGTTCTTCGGCGTCGTGATCGGCGCCAACGCCGTCTTGATCGAGGCGGCCATATCGACCTTCGGCGGCGTCGAGACGGCGAGCGCGTACAAAGCGGGGCTTGCCTTCAACGGCGAGCTTGCGGCCGCGCAGCGGCAACAGGCATTGCGCTGGACCGTGACGGGCCACGCGGAGCGCGCCGCCGACGGCGCGGCCGTCGTCGAACTAAGGGTGGCGACGGCGGAGGGCGTGCCGCCCGCCGGCGTGACCGCCAAGGCCACGCTCGCGCATCCGGCGGACGCGAGGTTCGACCGGTCCGTGGATGTCGCGGAGGTCGCGCCGGGCGTCTTTCGCGGCGCCGCGGCGGTTCAGGCGGGGCAGTGGGACCTGGTCATCGACCTGTTCCGCGGCGAGGAGCGCGTCTTCCGCTCCCGCAACCGCGTGATGCTGCGGTGAGGTCGCGATGGCGCAGCGCGTCGATCTTTCGTTCTTCGTGCGGCCGCTCGCCGACGACCTGCGGCAGATCACGCTCGCCGTGGAGGGCGTCCACTGCGCGGGCTGCATCGGCCGCATCGAGGCGGCGTTGCAGCACCTTCCCTCCGTCGTCGAGGCGCGGCTGAACTTCTCGAACCGGCGCCTGAAGGTCGTCTGGCGCGGCGAAGACACGGACCCCGCCGCCTTCGTCCGCACGCTGGAGGCGCTCGGCTACACGGCCCATCCCTTCCGGGCCCAGAACGTGGAGGAGGAGGAGAGCGCGCACGCGGCGTGGCTGCTGCGCTGCCTCGCGGTCGCGGGCTTCGCGGCCATGAACATCATGCTGCTCTCGGTGTCGGTGTGGTCCGGCAATGTGAGCGACATCACGCCGGAGACGCGCGATCTGTTCCATTGGATCTCGGCGCTGATCGCGCTGCCGGCGGCGGCCTATGCGGGGCAGCCGTTCTTCCGCAGCGCCTTGTCGGCCCTGCGCGCGCGCCGCGTCAACATGGACGTGCCGATTTCCCTGGGCGTGCTCCTTGCACTCGGCATGTCGGTCGTCGAGACGCTGAACCACGCCGAGCACGCCTATTTCGACTCGGCGGTCATGCTGCTCTTCTTCCTGCTGGGCGGCCGTTTCCTCGACACGGCGATGCGGCGCCGCACGCGCGCGGTCGCCGGCAATCTCGCCGCGCTCAAGGGCGAGACCGCCGAACGCATCGGCCCGGACGGCCAGCTCACCACCGTGCCGGCCGCGACCCTCGCAGCCGGAGACTGCGTGCTCCTGCGGCCGGGCGATCGGGCGCCGGCGGACGGCATCGTCGTCGCGGGACGCTCGGAGATCGACGAGAGCCTCGTCACCGGCGAGAGCGCGCCGCGCCCCGCCGCCTGCGGCCGCATGGTCTATGCCGGCAGCCTGAATCTCAGCGGCACGCTCACGCTGCGCGTCACCGCCGCCGGCGAGCACACGCTGATCGACGAGATCGAGCGCCTTCTGGACAAGGCCGTGAAAGCCAAGTCGCGCTATCTGCGCCTCGCCGACCGGGCGGCCCGCGCCTACGCACCCCTCGTTCATGCCACCGCCGCGCTCACGCTCGTGGGCTGGCTGGCGCTCGGCGCGTCGCTGCACGACGCGGTGCTCACCGCCGTCAGCGTTCTCATCATCACCTGCCCCTGCGCGCTCGCGCTCGCCATTCCGGTGGTGCAGGTGGTGGCGGCGGGGCGGCTCTTCCGCCACGGGATCTTTCTCAATGCCGGGGACGCCATCGAGCGGCTTGCCGAGGTCGATACAGTGGTGTTCGACAAGACCGGCACCTTGACGCTGCCCACGCCGCGCGTCGCGAACGCGGCGGAGATCGCGCCGGACGTCCTTGAACGCGCGGCGCGGCTCGCGCTCAGCAGCCGGCATCCGCTGGCGGCCGCGCTCGCCCGCCACGCCGGCGATCGACGGCCCTTCGAGGGCGCGAGCGAGCGACCGGGGGAAGGCGTTTGCGCCGTGATCGACGGCGTCGAGGCCCGTCTCGGCAGCCCGCAGTTCTGCGGGCTTGCGCCCGGGGAGGTCGGCACCGGCGGCGGCGAAAACTTCTCCGTCATCGCCTTCCGGCACGGCGCCACACAGGCGCTCTTCCAGATCCGGCAGGCGCTGCGGGCGGACGCGGGCTCTGTCGTCGCACGGCTCAGGGCGCTCGGCTTCCGGCTGCACGTCCTCTCGGGCGATCGGACCGAGGTCGTCGAGGCGGCGGCCGCCGCGCTCGGCATCGCCGCGTGGCGCGGCGGCATGACCTCGGCCGACAAGGTCACGGCGCTCACGGCGCTGCGGCAGGAGGGCCGCAAGGTGCTGATGGTCGGGGACGGGCTCAACGACGCGCCGGCGCTCGCCGCCGCGCACGCCTCCCTGTCGCCGATCACGGCCGCGGACCTGTCGCAGGCGCATGCCGACGCGATCTTCCTGGGCGAGCGGCTCGCGCCGGTTCTGGAAGCCCTGGCGACGGCGCGGCGCGCCCGCGCGCTGATGCGCCAGAATCTCTGGTTCGCGGCGATCTACAATGCCTTCGCAGTGCCCGTCGCCATGATGGGCATGCTGACGCCGCTGATCGCGGCGCTCGCGATGTCGGGCTCGTCGCTCATCGTCACGCTCAATGCGCTGCGGCTCTACCGCGGCGCGTCGCGGGCGGAACGGGCGGCCGTCGCCACGGTGCCGGCGGCCGCGGCGGGAGCTCCGGCATGAACGTGCTCATCGTTCTCGTTCCGCTCGCACTCGGCCTCGGACTGACGGGCCTGTTCGCCTTTCTGTGGACCGTCCGGAGCGGCCAGTACGAGGACCTGGAGGGCGCGGCGCTGCGCGTGCTCGACGACGGCGACCTGCCGGGCCGGGGGACGGGCGCGCACCGCAATCGATACTGAAATCCCGCGTCTGGAGCCCGGCCATTGGTCCCGCGCGGTGAGCCCGTGCGGTGAAGCCGCGCATTCCCGATTCGGTCGTCATCCGCGGCTCCCGACAAAGCCCCGCCGCTCGAGACGATCCGCCACAGGCCCGTTGCGGCTTCCTCCCGGCAAGAATTTGCCAATCGGCGCGGAAAGGGTTCAAATTTCGTTGGCCGCATCGCGGACCGTCCGCAAGAGCACGATCGCCCGCGCGGCAGGAGCACATTCGGGGAGGTCACCATGACGATGGGCACTTTGGTGTTGCGTTTGTTGCTTGCCTGCACGACCGCCGCATCGGTCGGCGTCCTGTCGGCCGCGGCGCAGCAGCCGGCGGCTCCGGCCGCCGCGCCCGCCGCCGGCGCTTCGCAGCCGCCGCCCTCGTGGGCGGTGGGTCGACCGGAGATCGAGGCCGCGCAGAAGCTCGCTCCCGTGGCGCCGCCGCCGATTCCGATCGCGGCCGACAAGATCCAGGTCGACAAGCTGAAGGTGCCGCAAGGCTTCACGGTCGAGCTGTGGGCGAGCGGATTGAACAACGCCCGCTCCATGCGCCTCGGCGACAAGGGCACCGTCTTCGTCGGCACGCGCCTCGTGGGCAACGTCTATGCCGTGGTCGAGAAGAACGGCAAGCGCGAGGTGAAAACCATCCTGACGGGCCTGCATCGCCCGAACGGCCTGGCCTTCAAGGACGGCGCGCTCTATGTCGCCGAGCTGTCGAAGATCTGGAAGTACGAGAACATCGAGGACAACCTCGACAATCCGCCGCAGCCGAAGCTCGTCTCGGACCAGTTCCCGACCGACGAGCCCCACGGCTGGAAGTTCATCGGCATCGGGCCGGACAACAAGCTCTACGTCCCGGTCGGCAATCCCTGCAACAACTGCCTGCCGCCCGACACGCACGCTCAGATCCGCCGCATGAATCTCGACGGCAGCGGCATGGAGGTGATTGCGCGCGGCGTCCGCAACACCGTCGGCTTCGACTGGCATCCGGTCACGAAGGAGCTGTACTTCACCGACAACGGCCGCGACTGGGTGTCGGAAGACCTGCCGGCCGATGAGCTCAACCGCCTCACCAAAGTCGGCCAGCACTTCGGCACGCCGTTCTGCTATCAGGGCGACTTCCTGGATCCGGAATTCGGCTGGGGCCGCTCGTGCGACGAGTTCGTCAAGCCGGTCGCGCTGCTCGGGCCGCACACGGCCGCGCTCGGCATGCGGTTCTACACGGGCACCATGTTCCCGCGGCAGTACCGCAACGCGATCTTCATCGCGCGCCACGGGGCGTGGAACCGCACGAAGAAGATCGGCGGGGACGTCGTCGTGGCCCAGCTCAACCGGGACGGCACCGTGAGCAAGATCGAGCCGTTCCTCACCGGATTCATCCAGAACAACTCGTATATCGGCAGACCCGTCGACGTGCTCGTCATGAAGGACGGGTCGCTCCTGGTGTCCGACGACTATGCCGGCGCGATCTACCGCATCTCCTACGGTGCAAGCCGCGTCAGCCGGCGCTAGCAGGCGCCGCGAGGGCCGGCCGCGGCCCTCGCCCTTTCCCTTCCGGATCGGCGGTTCCGTGGGCAGGCTTGGCATTCCGATCCTGGCGCTCGCGCTTGCGCTCGCGGGCGCCGGCGCGAGCTTTGCGCAGACCTTCGAGGAGCGGCTCTCCCAGTGCCTCGCCTGCCACGGCGAGCGGGGCCAGTCGGAGATTCCCGAGGTGCCTTCGCTCGGCGGCCAGCCGGCCATGTACGTGCTCATCGAGCTGTTCATGTTCCGCCAAAACCTGCGGACGGCGCCGCCGATGAACGATATGACCGCCGGCCTGAGCGATGCGGACCTGCAGAAGTTCGCCGACGCGATCGCGAAGCTGCCGCCGCCGCAGCCGGCCGAGGGCGCCGATCCGGCGCGCATGGCGCGCGCGCAGGCCCTCGTTCAGCAGCACCGTTGCGCCTTCTGCCACAACAACTTCGCGGGCGCGGACAATGTGCCGCGCCTCGCCGCCCAGCGGGAGGACTACCTGCTCAAGGCCCTGCGCGAGTACAAGGCCGGCACGCGGCGCGAATACCAGCCCGTGATGGCCGAGGTGATGGCCGCACTGAAGGACGAAGACCTCGTCGATCTCGCGCACTTCCTCGCGCATGTCGGCGCCCCTTGACCGGACCGCGGCCGCAAAGCGCCGCCGGCGCGGCTTGCGGTCGCGGCTGCGCCGGCCTAATCTTAAAAAGTGCATCGGCTGCCGCACGGCAGCCGGTGCGCGTAAGGTCAACGGATCGAACCGCGCTTGGGAGGGACCATGACCTGGACGACTCCGACCCTCGTCGAGATCTGCATCGGCCTCGAGATCAACGGCTACCTTCCCGCCGAGTTCTAAGCCTGCGGCCGCCTAGCGCCCGCCGATGGCGCGCCTGATCGCCCGTGTGCTGGGGTCGGCGGCCGGCGGGGGCTATCCGCAGTGGAACTGCCGCTGCGCGGTGTGTCGGCTCGCCTGGGAGGGCGACAGCCGCGTGGCGGCGCGCACGCAGACGAGCGTGGCCGTCTCGGGCGACGGCCGGCGGTGGATCCTTCTCAACGCGTCTCCGGATCTCCGCGCCCAGATCGCCGCTGCGCCCGCCCTGCGCCCGAACGGCGAGGTTCGCGGCAGCCCCATCGCCGCCGTCGTGCTCACCGGCGCAGAGGTCGACCAGACGGCCGGCCTGTTGCATCTGCGCGAGGGCCACGCCTTCACGCTCTACGGGCCGGCGGACACGCTCGACATCCTGGACAGCAACCCGATTTTCGCAGCGCTCGACCCCGCCCTCGTCGCGCGGCGGCGCGTGTCCTTCGGCGCGCCCTTCGACACGGCGGGCGATCTCGCGGTGGAGCTGTTCGGCGTCCCGGGAAAGGTTCCCCTCTATCTCGAAGGCGGCGCCGCGGCGGCCGACCTGGAGGCCGCCGCCGCGGGCGTCGAGGTTCGTCGCGGCGGCGCGCGGCTCGTCTTCGTGCCCGCCTGCGCGGCGGTGACGCCGGAGCTGAAGGAGCGGCTCGCCGCGGCCGACCTGGTGCTGTTCGACGGCACCTTGTTCACCGACGACGAGATGATCCGCGCCGGCGCCGGCCCCAAGACCGGGCGGCGCATGGGTCACCTGCCGATCGACGGCCCGGACGGCTCGCTCGCCGCTCTCGCCGGCCTGCGCAACCGACGCTTCTACATCCACATCAACAACACCAATCCGGTGCTGATCGCGGGGTCGCCCGAACGCGCCAAGGTGGAGGCGGCGGGCTGGGAAGTCGCCGCCGACGGTCTCGAGATTGCACTGTAGTCCGGCGGTCCGCGCGCCGCGCTTCGCCCGCGCGGCGGATCGCCCGGCCGGCGCTTCTTCGGATTTGCATGTTTACGGCTCAGGAGATTAGTCTTTCGGCACAGGCCGGCCGTCTGCGGCCCGACAAGACCCGTTCCTGATGCTCCTCACCGCGGATGAACTGGAAAAGCGGCTGCGCGCGATCGGCGCGGAGCGCTACCACCGCCTGCACCCGTTCCACCGCCTGCTGCACAGCGGGGGCTGCACCAAGGGCCAGGTGCAAGCCTGGGCGCTCAACCGATACTGCTATCAGGCGATGATCCCCGTGAAGGATGCGAGCCTGATCGCCCGGTGCGACGACCCGGACATCCGGCGCGAATGGCGCCGCCGCCTCGTCGACCATGACGGCGAACGGGCGGGCGAGGGCGGGATCGCGCGCTGGCTGCGGCTCACCGACGGCCTCGGGCTCGACCGCGACTATGTCGTCTCGATGCGCGGCGTGCTGCCGGCGACGCGGTTCGCGGTGGAGGCTTACGTGCATTTCGTGCGCGAGCGCACGCTGCTCGAGGCCATCGCGTCGTCGCTGACGGAACTCTTCTCGCCGGCCATCATCAGCGAGCGCATCGAGGGCATGCTCGCCAACTACGACTTCATCACGCGCGAAACGCTCGCCTATTTCGTCGAGCGGCCGCCGCAGGCGGAACGCGATGCCGGCTTCGCGCTCGACTATGTGAAGCGCCACGCCACCACGGTGGAACGCCAGCAGGCGGTGATCGCCGCGCTCGAATTCAAGTGCGACGTGTTGTGGGCCATGCTGGACGCGCTCTATCATGCTTATGTAGAGCCGAGACATATTCCGCCCGGCGCATTCGTGCCGGCGAGCTGAGAGGCGCCCATGCTGGAGACCGGCGATCGGCACTCGCTCGGACCCGAGGCGCGCCCGCGGCTGCGGCGCGGCGTGCGGCTGCAGCACAGCCCGGCCCACGGCGGATATGTCCTGCTCGCGCCCGAGCGCGTCTTCAAGGCCGACGCGATCGCGGCCGCGATCCTCGCGCGCTGCACGGGAGAGGCGACGCTGAGCGCGATCGTCGACGATCTCGCGACCCTCTACGGCGCCCCGCGCGAGCGCGTGCTCGGCGATGTGAGCGCGCTGCTCGCCGGGCTCGCGGAGAAGAAGCTGCTCGAATGGTGAACGCGGAGCCCTTCCGAAGTCCACCTGCCCCGCTGGCGGGTGAGGGGGGTCGAGGCCGTGCGGCGGAGCCGCCGGGTCTGCCCAGGCCGCTCGGTCTTCTGGCGGAGCTCACGCATCGCTGCCCGCTCGGCTGTCCCTACTGCTCCAATCCGCTCGCGCTCGAAGGCCGCGACGCGGAGCTCGACAGCGCGACCTGGGCCCGCGTCTTCCGCGAGGCGGCGGCGCTCGGCGTCCTGCAGGTGCATCTTTCGGGCGGCGAGCCGGCGGCGCGGCACGACCTGATCGAGATCGCCAGGGCGGCGCGGGAGGCGGGCCTTTACGTCAATCTCGTCACGTCCGGCATCGGCTTGACGGGCGAGCGCATCCGCGCGCTGGCGGAGGCCGGGGTCGACCACGTGCAGCTCTCGATCCAGGACAGCGAGGCGGATTCGGCGGACCGCATCGCCGGCTATCGCGGCGCCTTCCGCCGCAAGACGGCGCTCGCAGCCGAGATCGTGAGGCTCGGCCTGCCTTTGACCGTCAACGCGGTGGTGCACCGCGCCAACATCGATCGCATCGCCGCGATGGTCGAGCTCGCGGCGGCGCTCGGCGCAGGCCGCGTCGAGATCGCGCACGTGCAGTACTACGGCTGGGCGCTCCGCAACCGGGCGGCGCTGATGCCGACCCGCGAGCAGGTCGAGCGGGCGGCCGCCACGGTCGCGGCGCTGCGCGCCCGCTATCGCAGGCAGATCGTCATCGACAGCGTGGTCCCGGACTATCACGCACGGTTCCCGAAGCCGTGCCTCGGCGGCTGGGGCCGGCGATCGCTCAACGTCACGCCGGCCGGGCGCGTTCTGCCCTGCCACGCTGCGGAGGTGATCCCGGGGCTCGAATTCTGGTCGGTCCGGGATCATCCGCTCGCGGAGATTTGGGAGCATTCGCCCGCCTTCCGGGCCTTCCGCGGGACCGCCTGGATGCAGGAGCCCTGCGCGCGCTGCCCGCGCCGCGAGCAGGACTTCGGCGGCTGCCGCTGCCAGGCCTTTCTGCTCACAGGAGATGCCGCCGCGACCGACCCGGTGTGCCACCTCTCGCCGCGCCACCACGAGATCGCGGCCCTCGCCGCCGCGCAGGCCGACCGGCCGTACCGCTATCGGCGAATGCCGGCCTCCGCCGGCGCTTGAAGTCACGTCCCTGGCGGTTGTGTAGCTCGGCGGTTGTGGCGAGCGCGTCCGCGGGGAGCGCTTGAGCGAGACCGCAGCGGGCCTCCGCGCTTTCGCACCGCCGAAATGTCCGCCTCCAACGGCTGCCCGCTGCTGCAACCTCGGCCTTGTTCGGAGGTCCAATCACTCGTTGCGCGATCTTTCGCGCTCTGCAAATCGCGGGAAAACGAGGCCTCCTTGACCTCCGGCCTGGTCCGGTTTAAAGAGAATGAACATTCGCTCTTTTTTACCGCACCGCAGCGGCAGGCCGATGCGCCGACCGAACGCCCAGCTTCAGAGTGATCGCCGCGCGGAAATCCTGGCGGCCGCTCAGCGCTGCTTTACGAGGGCCGGATTCCACCAGACCTCCATGCAGGCCATCTGCGCCGAGGCCGGCATGAGCCCCGGGAACCTCTACCGCTATTTCGATTCGAAAGAGGCGATCATCGCGGGCATCTGCGAGCGCGACCGGAGCAATGCGGCCCGCGATTTCGACGCCGTCGACGCGGCGCCCGACTTCTTCACGGGTCTGCGCCGGCTTGCCCAGTACCACCTGGTCGAGCGGCCGGCCGAGCAGCTCGCGCTGTGGACCGAGATCATGGCGGAGAGCCGCCGCAACCCCGAAATCGCCAAGCTCCTCCACGAGTGTGAGCAGGACGTGAAGGCGCGGCTCGCCGCGATGCTGCGACGGGCGGCCGAGCGCGGAGAAATTTCCGCCGAGATCGATTTCGAGGGCGCCGCAGTCGTTCTGATGGCGCTCGCCGACGGGCTTTCGATGCGGCGTGCGGTGCAGCCGGACTTCAATGCCGAGACCGTCCTGCCGATGATCCTGCACATGGTGCATTGCATGCTGGTTCGGCCGGGCGGAACGCCGGCGCGCGAGACGAGGGAGAAGGTTCATGAAGGCTAGCCGCATCACGGCGGTGGGTTTGGGTGTCGCCGCCACGCTGTGGATCGCCTCCGGCCACTTCATGCCGCACGAAAGCGGGGAGAGCGCCGCCGCCGTGCGGCCCACGGAAAACGAGGTCAAGCCGTTCCGCGTCGCCGTGACGCCGGTGGACGTCGTGCCGCACCGGCAGAAGCTCACCCTCTCCGGCCGCACCGAGGCCGACCGCAAGGTCATGCTCACCACCCGCACCGGGGGGGTGCTCAAGGAGTTGCGCGTGAAGCGCGGTTCCGTCGTCAAGAAGGGCGACGTCATCGCCGTGCTGTCGGACGAGGCGCGCGAGGCGCAGGTGCAGCAGGCGCGCGCGGTGGTGGCCCAGCGGCGGGCCGAACTCGAAGCCCGGAGCCGCCTCATCGCCAGCGGCGCCATGCCGCGGCTCGAATTCGGCAATCTCGAAGCCCAACTCAAGGTCGCGGAAGCGCAGCTCGCCGCCGCAGAGGCGGAATACGAGCGCGGCCTCGTGACGGCGCCGTGGGACGGCATCATCAACGACGTGCTCGTCGAGGTGGGCGGCGCCGCCTTCTCCCTGGCCGGAAAGGAGGTCGCGCAGCTTGTCGCGCTCGATCCGATGCTCGCCGTGGTCGAGGTGGCCGAGCGCAAGCTCGGCGGCATCAAGGTCGGCGACCCCGCCGAGGTGCGGCTCGTGACGGGCCAGAAAGCCAAGGGCCGTGTGCGTTTCGTCTCCAAGACCGCAAGCCCCAACACCCGCACCTACCGCGTCGAGGTCGAACTCCCCAATCCCGACGGCACGATCCCCGACGGCATTACGGCGGAGGTGGCCATCCTGCTGGCCCCGGTGGAGGCGGCCCGCGTGCCGCGGTCGGCGCTCACCTTCTCGTCGGCGGGCGATCTGGGCGTGCGCGTCGTCGAGGGGAAAGAGAAGGTCGCGTTCGTTCCGGTCTCGGTGGTCGAGGACGAGCAGTCCTTCATGTGGGTCTCCGGCCTTCGCGATGGCGCCCAGGTGATCGTCGAAGGTCAGGACTTCGTGCGCGAGGGCCAGCGCGTCGAAGCCGCTTTGCCGGGCGGCGCGAAGACCGCGACACGGTAAGCGCACGCCAGGAGAGCCGGCCGCCGCGAGCCCGCGGCGGCCGAGGATTACGGGCCGCGGGCCGCATGCCGCCGCGCACGGCCCCGGGGGCCCCACGCTAAGGCGAGATCAATGTCCCGTTTCATCGAATACGCCGTCAGCCATGCGCGGCTGACCATCGCGACGCTGATCTTCCTGCTCCTTGCGGGATTCGTCGCCTATCGGACGATCCCCAAGGAGGCGGAGCCGGACGTCAAGGTGCCGATCATCTACACGCAGCTCTCCCAGCGCGGCATCAGCCCGGAGGACGCCGAGCGCCTGCTGCTGCGCCCGATCGAGACCAAGCTCAAGTCCGTCGGCAACGTGAAGGAGATGCGCTCCACCGCCTTCGAGGGCGGCGGCTACGTGCTGCTCGAATTCGAAGCGGGCTTCGACTCCAAGGCGGCGCTCGCCGATGTGCGCGCCAAGGTCGAGGAGGCCAAGCGCGATCTGCCGCGCGACGCCGACGAGCCGCTCGTGCAGGAGGTCAACCTTTCGCTCTATCCCGTGCTGGTGGTGGCGCTCTCGGGCGATGTGCCCGAGCGCACGCTGCTGCGCATCGCGCGCACGGCGAAGAACGCGATCGAGCAGGTTCCGGGCGTGCTGTCGGCGGAGCTGCGCGGCGCGCGCGACGAGGTGGTCGAGATCATCGCCGAGCCGATGCTGATGAAGAGCTACGGCGTGTCGCTCGAGCAGCTCATCGCCGCGACGCAGTCGTCCAACAGCCTGGTCGCCGCCGGCGCGCTCGAGGGCACGACCGGCCGCTTCGCCGTCAAGGTGCCGGCGCTGATCGAGAAGCCCGAGGACGTGCTGAAGATCCCCGTCGCCGCCTCCTCGGGAGCCGCCGTCACCCTGGGTGACATCGCGCAGGTGAAGCCGACCTTCAAGGACGCCACCACGATCACGCGCGTCAACGGCAAGCCGGCGATGACGATCGAGGTGTCGAAGCGCACCGGCGCCAACCTCATCGAGACCGTCGACGGCGTGAAAGCCGTCGTCGAGAAGCTGAGGACGACCTGGCCGACCAGCGTTCAGGTCGCCTACACGCAGGACAAGTCGAAGCTCATCCGGCAGATGCTCGCCGACCTGCAGAACTCGGTCGCGACCGGCGTTCTGCTCGTCGCCGTCATCATCCTGTTCGCCCTCGGCTTCCGCGCCTCCTTGTTCATCGGCATCGCCATCCCGGCCTCGTTCCTCGCGGGCGTGCTGGGGCTTCAGCTCGCGGGCCTCACGGTCAACATCGTAGTCCTGTTCTCGCTGATCCTCGCGGTCGGCATGCTGGTCGACGACGCGATCATCGTGTCGGAGTTCGCCGAGCGGCGGATGTCCGAGGGCATGGCCCCGAAGGAGGCCTATCTCCTGGCCGCCAAGCGCATGAGCGGGCCCGTCGTCGCCGCGACCGCGACCCGCGTCGCTGCCTTCTCCCCGCTCCTGTTCTGGCCCGGCATCGTCGGCGAGTTCATGAAGTACCTGCCGATCACGCTGATCGCGACCCTGTCGGCCTCGCTCGCGGTGGCGCTCTTCTTCACGCCGACGCTCGGCGCGCTGCTCGGCAAGGCCTCGCCGACGCCGCACGACGAGCGCGCGAGCGATCGCGGGCTCTATATGCGCGCCGTGCGGCTTGCGCTGCGCCATCCCGGCACCACGCTCGTGCTCGCCGTCTTCCTGCTCGTCGCGGTGCAGACCGCCTATGCGAAGTTCGGCCACGGCGTGGAGTTCTTCCCGAAGGTCGAGCCGGACTACGGCCAGGCGATCATCCACGGGCGCGGCAACCTCTCGCTCGCCGAGAAGGACCGCGCGGTCCGCACCGTCGAAGAGCGCATCCTCAGGTTTGACGGGCTCAAGACCGTGTATGCGCGCTCGGGCGAGCAGCCCCGCGGCTCCAACGAGCTCACCGAGGACACGATCGGCGTCATCCAGTTCGAGTTCGCGGACTGGAAGACGCGGCCGCCCGCGCACGAGATCATGGATGCGATCCGCCAGGCGACCGCGGACATTCCCGGCATCCTCGTCGAGGTGACGGCGCCGCGCGCCGGCCCGCCGACCGGCAAGCCGATCCAGGTGCAGATCTCCGCCCTCGATCCCGAAGTCATCCCCGCAGCCGCCAAGAAGGTCGCGGCGATGCTGCGCGACGACCCCGAAATCCGCGACCTCGATGACGGGCAGCCGCTGCCCGGCATCGATTGGCGGATCGAAGTCGACAAGGCGGAGGCCGCGAAGTACGGCGCGAGCGCCAACACGGTCGGCACCGCCATTCAGCTCGTCACCAACGGCACGAAGATCACCGAATACCGGCCGGCGGACACCGACAAGTCGGTCGACATCATCGTGCGCTTCCCGGAGGACCGCCGCAATCTCGATCAGATCGACGATCTCCGCGTGCAGACTTCGGCCGGCTATGTGCCGATCGGCAATTTCGTCAAGCGCGTGCCGGCGCCGCGGGTCGGCTACATCAACCGCGTCAACGCCAACCGGGTGATGACCGTCTCCGCCAACGTCGCCGAGGGCGTGCAGAGCGCCAAAGTGCAGGAGCGCATCGCGAAGGCGCTCGCCGAGACCGATCTCGGCCCCGGCGTGATCTGGCGATTGAAGGGCGAGGACGAGGAGCGCGCCAAGGCGGGCGCCTTCCTGATGAAGGCGTTCGGCGCGGCCATCTTCCTGATCTTTGCGATCCTGCTCGCGCAGTTCAACAAGCTCACCTCCGTCGGCCTCGTGCTCACGGCGGTGGTGCTGTCGACGATCGGCGTGCTCCTCGGCGTGCTGGTCATGGGCCAGGCGTTCGGCGTGGTGATGACCGGCATCGGCGTGATCGCCAATGCCGGCGTGATCGTGAACAACAACATCGTGCTGATCGACACCTACGACCGCCTGCGGCGCGAGGGCCGGCCCGCCTATGACGCGATCCTCGAGACCTGCCGCGAGCGCGTGCGGCCGGTGCTGCTGACCGCCGTCACCGCGATCCTCGGCGTGCTGCCGATCGCCTTCGGCGTCAACGTGGACTTCCTGGCGCGCGAGCTGACGGTCGGCGCCCCGGCGACCCAATGGTGGATCAGCCTCTCGACCGCGATCGTGTTCGGGCTCGGCTTCGCCACCATTCTCACGCTGATCGTGACACCGGCGGCCCTCATGGCGATCGCCAATCTCGCCGAATGGCGGCAGGGCTGGCTCAAGCGGCGCCGGGCGCGCCGGGCGGCGCGGCGCGTCGCGCGCGAGGCGGCCGCAGGCGTCGGCTCTCGGCCGGCCGAATAGCGGAGCAGCGCGCGGCGCGGCGCGGCCGCGCGGGCCACCGAGCGCGCGCAGGCGACGGAGCCTTGCCCCGCGCGCCGATGCGCTTGCGCGGTTCGGCGGGACGGTCACAATCCCGCCATGCCGCCGCCCGACCCGCTGCCGCTCGTCACCCGCGCGCCCGTGATCCCGGTGCTGACCGTCGACCGGGTCGCGGACGCCGTTCCGCTGGCGCGGGCTCTCGTCGCCGGCGGGCTGCCGGTGCTCGAGGTGACGCTGCGCACGCCGGCCGCGCTCGAAGCCATCGCCGCGATCGCGGCCGCCATGCCGCAGGCGATCGTGGGCGCCGGCACGGTCACGGAGCCAAAGGACGTCGCAGAGGCCGTAGAGGCCGGCGCCCGGTTTCTCGTGAGCCCCGGCACGCCGGCGGAGCTTGCCGCCGCGATGGCGGATGCGCCGGTTCCTTGCCTGCCCGGCTGCGCAACCGTTGCCGAAGCCATGGCTCTCGCCGCGCGGGGCTTTTCCGTCCTGAAGTTCTTCCCCGCCGAAGCCTCGGGCGGCGTGCGCTGGCTCAAGGCGGTGGCGGCGCCGCTGCCGGCACTGCGCTTCTGCCCGACCGGCGGAATCGACGGCGGCAATGCTGCAGATTATCTCGCCCTGCCCAATGTTGCGGCCGTCGGCGGCTCCTGGGTCGCGCCGCGCGACGCTCTCGCGGCCGGCGATTTTGCCCGCATCACGGAGCTTGCGCGGCAGGCCGCCGCTCTGGGGCGATGAGGCTCGGGCGGCGATCGCCGAGAGGGCCGCAGTGCTTGGGGCGCCGGCACGCAGGACAGGGCGCCGATTCGGGAATGATCAAACTGGTTCGAGCCTGGAAAGGCGCCGCGCTGCATTGCTCGCATGCGATAGAGCGCTTGAAGCGCGCCGCGCGCGGTTCCAGGATGGCGCACAATCACCTCTTGCCCATCCTGCCCTGACCGATGGCTTCGTCGCGCCGCCCGGGCCCGCTCGACTGGTCAACGGGCCTCATCCTCCTCCTCGTCGCCGTTGCGATGGCGATCGTCTATGTCCGCGACGGCAGCGGCAAGTTCCTCGAGATTCTGAGCAGCGATGCGTGGCTGTTCGCCACCATGCTGCCGAATCTTCTCGCCGGCTGTCTCGTCGGCGCCTTCATTTCCCTGCTGCTCCCGCGCGAGGTCGTGAACCGCTGGGTCGGATCGGAGTCCGGCCTCACCGGCATTCTCATCGCCTCCGTGGCCGGCGCTATCCTGCCGGGCGGTCCCTTCACCATCTATCCGGTGGCGGGCGCGCTCGCGGTGATGGGCGCCGACTTCGGCGCTATCGTCGCGCTGATCACGAGCTGGTCGCTGCTCGGCTATTCGCGCGCGCTGGTGTGGGAACTGCCGTTCTTCGGCGTGGATTTCGTGGGCTGGCGCGTGCTCCTGGCGGTGCCGCTGCCGATCGTCGCCGGGCTCCTCGCCCGCCCGATCGGCCGGGCGCTGGGCTGGAAGGCCGGTGAGCCGTGACGGTCGCAGTCGTCCTCTTTCTGTGGGTGATCGTGATCGCGCTGGGCCTCGTCGCGATCATGCGCAGCCGCGCCCTCTTTCGCAGCGGCTTCAAGGCCGGCGCGGTCGATTTCCTGCGCCTGCTGCCGCGGCTCACCATCGGCGTGTTCGGCTCGGGCTTCATCGCCGAGGTCATGCCGCAAGAGCTTATCGCGCTCTGGCTCGGGCCCGATTCGGGATTGGCCGGCACGTTGATCGCGAGCGCCGCGGGCGCGCTGACGCCCGGTGGCCCCATGATCGGCTTCGCCATCGGCGTCGCCGCGCTCAAGAGCGGCGCGAGCGCCCCGCAGGTGATCGCCTATGTGACCGCCTGGGCGCTGTTTGCGCTCCACCGCGTCTTTCTCTGGGAGCTGCCGATGATGCCCGCGCGCATCGTGTGGCTGCGGGTGATCGCCTCCCTTCCGCTGCCGTTCCTCGCGGCCTGGATCGCCATGTTGGCGGGCCGCCCGTAGGCGGGGCGCGGGCGGGTCGCCTTCCGGCTCGCTCTCCTCGAAGCCGGGGCTGGTGCGGCGATCCGCACCCCCCGCGCCCGGTTCAGTGCATCGCCCGCTGCTCGCGCGGGATGATCGCGCCGCGGTGGCGGACGACCTCGCCGGCGAGGCGGTGCGCGGCCCGCGCGGCCTCGGCCGGGGTTTCTCCCTTCAGCCGCGCCGCGAGGTAGCCGGCATTGAAGCTGTCGCCGGCGGCGGTGGTGTCGACCGGCTCGACGCACTGCGGCACCGGCACCCATTCGTGCTCCTGCCGGTAGGCGACCAGCGCGTCCTTGGCGGCGTTCTTGACCACCACCTCCGCGATGCCGAACGCATGCAGGCGCTGCACGGTCGCCTCCGGGCTGGCGTCGCCCCACAGCATGGCCTCGTCCTCGAAGCTCGGCAGCGCGATGTCCACGCGCTTGAGCGCCTCGAGATAGACGGTGCGCGCCCGCGCCACGTCCCCCCGCCAGCCGCGCGGCCGGTAATTGCTGTCGAAGGCGACTTTCACGCCCCGCTCGCGCGCAAGCTCCAGCACCGCGAGGAAGCGTCCGAGCCCGGTGTTGGAGTAGAGCGAGAGGGTGATGCCGGAAAAATAGATCATCCCGGCCGCCAGTAGATTTTCCGCAATCAGGCCCCAGGACGGCAGTTCGAAGAGGTCGCGCGCGGGCGAGCCGTCGCGCCAGTAGTAGAACCGGCGCTGGCCTTTCTCGTCGGTCTCGATGAGGTACAATCCGGGCACGCGGCCCGGCACCCGTACGATCAAATCCCCGACGACGCCCTCCGCGGCCGCAAGATCCACGATGCGGTTCGAATAGACGTCGTCCCCGAGCCCGGTGGCGTAGGCGACGTTCATGCCCGCGCGCGCGAGGTAGACCGCGGTGTTGAACGTGTCGCCGCCGAAGCCGAGCGAGAAACGGCCGTCGTCTCCGCGCGCGAGTTCGATCATCACCTCGCCGATTGATACGATCCGCGATTTCTGGTCCGCCATGCGCAGGTCCGCCGCCGCCTTTTCCGCCTTCGGTTTTCGCCGCCTTCAGTTTTCGCCGCCCTTATCGGCCGGGGAGCTGCGCTATTCAACGGGGCGGGGTCGCGCTTGTCCATGCAAACTTCGTTTCGCGTCATGTCAGCCGGCCGCCTCCAGCCCTGCGCTCGGCCCGGCCGGGGAAGATGTCGAACACCTCGGCACGGCCCTCGAGATCGGAGAATGTCGCCGGATCGGCTCCCGTCATCCACACCTGCGCCCCGAGGCTCTCCAGCCGGTCGTAGAGCGCGGCGCGGCGCGCGGGGTCCAGATAGGCGACCACGTCGTCGAGCAGCAGCACCGGGGCGTATCCGGTCATTTCCGCGATCAGCCCCGCCTGCGCCAGGATGAGGCCGATCAGCAGCGCCTTCTGCTCGCCCGTCGAGGCCTCGGCGGCGGGGATGGCCTTGGCGCGGTGGATCACCTTGAGATCGCTGAGGTGTGGACCCTCGAGGGTGCGGCCGGCGGCGGCGTCGCGCGCCCGGTTCGCGCGCAAAAGGGCCCGGTAGCGATCCTCGATCTCGACCGCCGGCGCCGAAGAGAGTTCGCGCTCGATCCAGCCGTCGAGGGCGATGCGCGCCGCAGGGAAGGGGTCGTCTTCGGCGCGCCGGGCAAGGGCCGCGTCGAGGCGGCGCACCGTTTCGGCGCGCCCGGCCGCGACCGCCACGGCGAGTTCGGCGGTTTCGTGCTCCACCGCATCGAGCCATTGCGGATCCGGGTTCATCTCTTCGAGGAGCCGGTTGCGCGCGCGCAGGCTGCGTTCGAGCGCGCTCACCCGGCTCGAATGGGTCGCGTCGATCGTCAGCGCCAGGCGGTCGATGAACCGGCGCCGCTCGGACGCGGGCCCGACAAACAGGCCGTCCATGGCCGGCACGAGCCAGACGACATTGAGATGCGCCAGGAAGGCCGTCGCCGATGCGACCGGCTCGCGGTCGATGCGGCATTTGCGGCCCTCCTCCTCGCCGCGGGCCGCCGCCGGGCCGATGCCGGTGCCGAGCGTCGCGAGCCCGAGCGCCCCCTCGACCTCCGCCGCGATGGCCCACGATCCGTCGCCTTCGGCGAAGGCGACCTGATCGAGCGTCGCACGCCGCAGGCCGCGGCCGGGGCACAAGAACGAGATCGCCTCGAGCAGGTTGGTCTTGCCGACGCCGTTGGGGCCGGTGAGGACGATCGGCCGCTCGCCGAGCGAGACCTGCAACGCGCGGTAGCTGCGGAAATTCGTGAGCGTCAGCTTGCGGATGCGCGCGGCAGGCATCGCCGTCTCACAAGTCGTCGTCGCGCCCGAGGCGTCGCTGCGCCGCCTTGCCTCGAGGATGTTCGCTTGGGGAGCGCCGGCGGGCGGCCCGCGAACGATCACACGCGCATCGGCATGAGGACGTAAAGGGCGCCGCCGCCGGCCCCGTCCTGGATCAAGGTCGGCGATCCCGGATCGGCGAACTTCAGCACCGCGGTCTCGCCGTCGATCTGCGCGGCGATGTCGAGCAGATAGCGGGAATTGAAGCCGATATCGAGCGGATCGCCCTCGTACTCGACTTCGAGCTCCTCGGTGGCGCTGCCGGAATCCGGATTGGTCACCGACAGCAGCAGCCGGTTGCCGGAGAGCGACAGCTTCACGGCGCGCCCGCGCTCGCTCGAAACCGTGGAGACGCGATCGACCGCGGCCTCGAAATCCTTCTTGTCGACCTTGAGCACCTTGTCGTTGCTCAGGGGAATGACGCGCGCATAGTCCGGGAAGGTGCCGTCGATCAGCTTGGAGGTCAGCACGACGTCGCCGATGCTGAAACGCACCTTGCTCTGCGACAGCTCGACGTCCACGGCGGTCTCGCCGTTCTCGATCAGGCGCTGCAGCTCGCCGACCGTCTTGCGCGGCACGATGACGCCGGGCATGCCGGCGGCGCCGTCCGGCGCGGCGATGTCGTATTGCGCCAGGCGGTGGCCGTCGGTCGCCACCGCGCGCAGGGTCGGCGCGTCGGCGCCCGGCGGAGTGTGCAGATAGATGCCGTTGAGGTAGTAGCGCGTTTCCTCGGTCGAGATCGCAAACTGCGTCTTCTCGATCATGCGCCTGAGGTCGCCGCCCTCGATGGTGAAGCGGTGCGTCATCTCGCCGGCGGCGAGATCGGGAAAGTCGCTTTCCGGCAGGGTCTGCAGCGTGAAGCGGGAACGTCCGGCGCGGATCGCCAGGCTCGTGCGGTCCGCCAGCGATTCCAGGGTCACCTGCGCCCCGTCGGGCAGCTTGCGCACGATCTCGTAGAACATGTGGGCGGGGACGGTGGTCGCCCCGCCGGCGGCGACGTCGGCCGGAATCGGCTCGATCACCTCGAGATCGAGGTCGGTGGCCTTCAGGCTGAGCCTGGAGGAGGCCGCCCGCATCAGCACGTTCGCGAGGATCGGGATGGTGTTGCGCCGTTCGACCACGCGATGCACGTGGCCGAGCGATTTCAGCAACTCCATGCGTTCCACTGTCACCTTCATGCGGACCCCACCACCGACAAGGGAGGAGAACACGCACCCGGGCCCGCCCGCGTCGGATCGCGGGCAGCCGAGCGGATGCCGAAAGTGGCGCGGGAGCGTGTTTGAAGCAAGAGTCGAGCCCGGTTCTGCGCAGCTTTTCTGCGCCCCGAGGGGCCGAAACCCGCACGGGCCCCTCGGTTCCGCGCCGGCGCCGGGCCGTCAGTCCGTCAGCATGCGCTTCAGGATCTCGAGATCCTGGGCGAGCCCCTGGTCCTTGTCGGCCAGGGTCTCGATCTTGCGCACGGCGTGAAGGACCGTCGTGTGGTCGCGCCCGCCGAAGCGGCGGCCGATCTCCGGCAGCGAGCGCAGGGTGAGCGTCTTGGCGAGATACATGGCGATCTGCCGCGGCCGCACGACATTGGCCGTGCGCCGCGAGGACAGCATGTCGGCACGGCTCACGTTGAAGTGGCGCGCCACCGCCCGCTGGATATCCTCGATCTTGACGCGCTTGGGCTCGGGCGGGCGCACGAGGTCGCGCACCGCGAGCTCGGCCATCTCCATTGTCACCGGCTGGCCGGTGAGCTTGTTGGTGGCGAGAAGCCGGTTGAGGGCGCCATCGAGATCGCGACCGTTGTGCGTCACGTTCTGGGCGATGAAGGCGAGCACCGGGGCCGGCACGTCGAAGCCGGGGTGGTGCTGGCGCGCGGCGGCGACGCGCGCCTTGAGGATTTCGAGCCGCAGCTCTTCGCCGAGCGGGCCAATCTCGACGACGAGCCCGCCGGCGAGCCGCGAGCGCACGCGCTCGTCGAGGCTTTCGAGATCGCCGGGCGGACGATCGGCGGCGACCACCACCTGCCGCCCGGAATCGACGAGGGCGTTCAGCGTGTGGCAGAACTCGGTCTGGGTCGACTTGCCCTGCAGGAATTGCAGGTCGTCGATGATGAGGACGTCGATGCCGCGCAGCGCGTCCTTGAAGGCGAGCGCCGTCTGCGTCTTCAGGGCCGAGACGAAGCCGTACATGAAGCGCTCGGCGGTCAAATAGAGCATCTTCCGCTCGTTGAGGCCGCCGGCCCAGGCGATGGCCTGCAAGAGATGGGTTTTGCCGAGCCCGACATCGGCATGGATGTAGAGCGGGTTGAACATCAGCGCGTCGCCGCGGCGCGCCTGGGCCACCTGCTTGGCGGCCGCGTGGGCGAGGGTGTTCGAGCGGCCGACCAGAAACGTCTCGAAGGTGAGCCGCGGATCGAGCGGCGAGCCGCCCAGCGCCTCCGAAAGTCCGCCGCCCGCCGCCGGGCGAAGGCCATCGCTCTCCAGGACCGGGCGGCCGCTGCGGGCCGGGGCGGGGAGGGGCTCGCAGGCCGGTTTTGAGGGCAGCGTGCGGGCGGCAGAGCGCACCACCAGGTCGATCCGCTGCACGGTCGGGTCCTCGGCCTTCCAGCAGGCGAGGACGCGGTCGGCATAGTGGGCGAGGATCCAGCTTTTGAGGAAGCGCGTCGGGACCGAGAACTGGACCACGTCGCCCGCGCGGGACTCAAGCTCCATGCGGGCGAACCAGCTCGAGAAGATGTCCTCGCCGACCTCCACCCGGAGCCGCCTCTTCACCCGCGCCCAGGAGCTCTCGTCGGCGCCGACGCCACCATCCTGCTCCGGTACCGCCGGATGCGCCGGCCCTCGCTCGGACGCCTGCGCATCGCGTGTGGTCGGGCGGGTTTCGGAGTGCTTGAACATGAGTGGCCCCATTCTGCGCTTGGAACAGAGAAACGGATCACCGGGCGATCACGCCGCGCGACCGCCAGCGGCACTCGTTTTTGGAGTACGGGAGAAGGTCAGTGGTGCGGCGGTGGCGCCAGGGCGGCCCGCGCCGTGACCAGGGGAACCTGCCCGGGCGGCCGAAAGTCCGGACGCCGCCGCACAAAGCCCGTCGATGGATCGGCCGCACCGGACCGGGATCGGCACCCGGGTCGTCGCAGGTCCGCCGCATACGGCATCTTGCGCCAGAATGGAGTCATGCCGCCCCCTGCGCGCGACCCGGAGTCCGCGCCGCGCGTTATCTCGCCCTTTTGGTCTCGTTGACGATGTTTTCGGACGTTACGCTTGAACTGACAACGTCAGAAAATAAACCGCAAGTCCAGAATAACTCTTCGTCTTCGCAGTTGTCCCGCCAAGACTGGCTACTCGGACTCCTCTACTTTCCGTACGCCATCGATACGCCACAAGCGCTTTACGTTTCTTACCGATAAGCTCCGCACCGGGAGCGCCATTGACCATACACCGGACCGGAGGGACGTCAATCGCGTTTTCGGGGGGGCGCCGGAATCGATCGGTCCAGGTGTTGCAAAAATGCGACCATCGCCCTCTGCATCCTCCAACAAAAGCTTGAAACGTCGGCATTATCACGGCCGGGGCCGGGCGAATGGCGGCCGCGGCCCGCGGGCGCCCGGATGGGTTCAAATTCCCAACGGTGGGACGCAGGCCGGGAACATTTCCAAGTGCCGGCCTGCGCTTTCGAGATAAGAGATTGTCGCGCCGCCGCTTTTCCTGAGCAAATGAGGCGGGTAACCCCCGGCTCGACGACGTTCTTGTGACACAGTACCCCATGACAAATCGGCGACACAGCCATGCGCCAACGCGCTTTCGCGCGCCGCTCTGACGCCAAAAAGAGAAAAACGCGGCCGCCCGCGTCCCGCGCCCTTGCGGGCGCCGGGAACGGTCGTCCCAGCCGTGCTGTGACGGCGCCTGGCGCCGAGAGCGGGCTCTCAGCCGAGCTTGGCGATCCGCTGCACCAGGCGGGACACCTTCCGGCTGGCGGCGTTCTTGTGGATCACACCCTTCTGGGCGGCGCGCATCAGCTCCGGCTCGGCGCTCCGCATGGCCGCAAGGGCCGTGGCGCGGTCGCCGGAGGCGATTGCTTCCTCGACCTTCCGGACGGCCGTACGCACCCGCGAGCGCCGAGACTTGTTGACGGCCGTGCGCCGCGCGATTTTGCGAACCGCCTTCTTGGCGGAGGAGGTATTGGCCATTTCGTTCCCGTTGACAAACGTGCGGCGGGGCTGCTCTCGCCGCGCAGCGAAGTCCGTCACCGACGGACTGCGGCGGCGTCCCGCGACCTGCAAGGCGCGACCTTATAGTGGGGCCGGCGCCGGCCGTCAACGCGTGGCACGGCGCCTTGAAGGGCGGCGAATCCGGGCTCAGGCCACGCGGCGGGCGCGCACGGAATCGTAGCCCGCAATCACGCTCGCGCTGTCCTGCGCCGAAAACGGCGCGAGCGGCGGCATCACGCGGGCCCAGGCAGCATCGCCGTGGATGTGGGCAAGCAGGGCCTTGACCCCGGGGACCAGCGGCTTGCCGTCGAAAAGCTTGCGGATGGCGACGGCATCGTCGAGGGCGGCGCGGTCGCCGGTGCGCCAGGCCCGCGCGCACAGATCCGGGTTCACATTGGCCGTCGCCGAGATGCAGCCGGCGAAGGCGCCCGCGCGCGCCTCGAGCAGCACCGCCTCCGAGGAGGGAAAGACCGCGAAGTCCGGGTCGATGGCGGCGGCAGCCCGTGCATAGGCCATGTCGCCCGAGGAATCCTTGAGCCCCGCAAGACGGGCGCCGTGGGCTTGGCGCAGCCGGGCGATCAGATCGATCGGCCAGGGCACGGCCGACATGGCCGGGAAATGGTAGAGATAGATGGGGATGGGGCGGTCGGACGTCGCCTCTATGATCGCCGCCACATAGGCGGCGAGCCCGTCCTCGGGCACGTTCTTGTAGTAGAAGGGCGGCAGGATCAGCGCGCCGCCGAAACCGAGATCGGCCGCGTGCTGGGTCAACGCTATGGCATCGGCCAGGGCCGCCGCGCCGGTTCCGACCATCAGCCGCTCGAGCGGCAGGCCGGCGCTCTTGTAGGCGCTCATCAGCCGCTGGCGCTGCTCAAGAGAAAACGATGTCGCCTCTCCGGTCGTGCCGAGCACGTTGAGGCCGTCGCACCCCGCTTCAAGCAGAAACCGCGCCAAGGCCAGGGACCGCGCGAGATCAGGGCTGTTGTCCTCGTCCACCGCCGTCGCGATCGCGGCGAAGACGCCGCGCAGGCCTTTCGTCGTCACGGTTACTCTCCGTTAATTGTAACGTCCATAGAGGGGACAGGAACTCGCACGCACGTCAACCGCAGAGCCACGGCGGGTCGATTCGCAGCCATGTCGGAAGCCAAGCTCGTTCTCACCGTCGTACTCATGGCGACGATTCAACTCGTAGCCCATTTCAGCGGCCGCGCGAACCCTGAGAGCGAGCAATCCCGGCGGACCGGGTAGCCCGCGCCCGCGCACCGGCCCCCTTTTGCGCCGCGTTTCCCCGGCACTTTCCTCGCGACTGCGCCCGTGCGACCCACAATCATGTGCGCGCTGCCGCGCCCGGCCGTGAAAGCACGCGGGCCCTCTGCTAGCCTCGCGCGCCATGGACTTCGCTCCTTCCCGTGCCCCGAATGCGTCCGGCGCCGACGCCGCCATGCGCGTCACGCCGATGATGGAACAGTACATCGAGATCAAGGCCGCCAATCCGGACTGCCTGCTGTTCTACCGGATGGGCGACTTCTATGAACTGTTCTTCGAGGATGCGGAGACGGCGAGCCGCGCGCTCGGGATCGTGCTCACGAAGCGCGGCAAGCACCTCGGCCAGGACATCCCGATGTGCGGCGTGCCGGTCGAGCGCGCCGACGAATACCTGCACCGGCTGATCGCGCTCGGCTATCGCGTCGCCGTCTGCGAGCAGCTCGAAGACCCTGCGCAGGCGCGCAAGCGCGGAGCCAAGAGCGTGGTGCGGCGCGACGTCGTCCGCCTCGTCACCCCCGGCACGCTCACCGAGGACACCCTGCTCGACGCGCGACGCAACAACTATCTCGCGGCGGTCGCGCGCGCCCGCGCCTCGACACAGGACGAAGCGGGGCTCTTCGCCATCGCCTGGATCGACATTTCGACCGGCGAGTTCGGCGTCGCGGAGCGCGACCGCGCGGGGCTTTCAGCCGAGATCGCGCGGCTCGCCCCCAGCGAAGTGATCGTCTCGGACGCCCTCTACGCCGACGCCGAGCTCGTGCCGCTCTGGCGCAGCCTCGCCGCGGTCACGCCGCTCGGCCGCGACGTCTTCGACGGCGCGACGGCACAGCGGCGGCTTGCGGACTATTTCGGGGTCGCGACGACGGACGGCTTCGGGCCGCTGTCGCGGCTCGAGCTGACCGCGGCCGCGGCCTGCGTCACCTATGTCGAGCGCACGCAGCTCGGCAAACGGCCGGCGCTCTCCGTCCCCGCGCGCGAGCGCGCCGGCACCACCATGCAGATCGACGCGGCGACGCGCGCCAATCTCGAACTGCTGGCGACGCTCTCGGGCGACCGGCGCGGCTCGCTGCTCGCGGCGATCGACCGCACGGTCACCGCGGCGGGCGGCCGCCTCCTGGCGCAGCGGCTGGCGGCGCCGCTCACCGATCCCGCGGAGATCAACCGCCGGCTCGACGCGGTGGCGGCGCTCGTCGCCGAGCAGCCCCTGCGCAACGCCTTGCGCGAGGCGCTCGCCGCTTGCCCCGACTTCGCCCGCGCGCTGGGGCGACTCGTGCTCGGCCGTGGTGGGCCGCGCGATCTCGCCGCGGTGCGCGACGGGCTCGATGCCGCCGGGCGCATCGCCGCCTTTCTCGCCGAACGGCCGAACCTCCCGTCGGAGCTCGCCTCCGCGCGGGAGGCGCTCGCGAAGATCGATCCCGGCCTTCGCGAGGAGCTCGCGCGCGCGCTCGCCGACACGCTGCCCCTGTCGAAGCGCGATGGCGGCTTCATCCGCGCCGGCTGCCATGCGGCGCTCGACGAGGCGCGGGCGCTGCGCGACGAATCGCGGCGCGTCATCGCTGCGCTGCAGGCGCGCTACGCCGAGGAGACCGGAATCCGGTCGCTGAAGATCCGTCACAACAACGTGCTGGGCTACTTCATCGAGGTGACGGCGCAGAACGCCGGCAAGCTCATGGCCCCGCCGCTCAACGCGACCTTCGTCCACCGGCAGACGCTCGCCGGGCAGGTCCGCTTTTCGACGGCCGAGCTCGCCGAACTCGAGGCGAAGATCGCAACCGCGGCCGAGCGCGCGCTGGCGCTCGAGCTCGAGCTGTTCGACGCGCTCGCCGCGCGCGTCGTCGCCGCCGCCGAGCCCATCAAGGCGGCCGCGCACGCGCTCGCCGTGCTCGATGTCGCAAGCGCCCTCGCGCACCTTGCGGTGACGCATGACTATGTCCGCCCGGACGTGGTGGCGGGCCTCGATTTCGTCGTCGAGTCCGGCCGCCACCCCGTCGTCGAGCAGGCCTTGATGGCCGACGGCGGGCCGTTCGTGGCCAATGATTGCGATCTCTCGCCGCCCGGCGGGGAGAGCGCCGGCCGCATCTGGCTCGTCACCGGACCCAACATGGCCGGCAAATCGACCTTCCTGCGCCAGAACGCCCTCATCGCCGTGCTCGCGCAGATGGGCAGCTTCGTGCCCGCCCAGGCGGCGCGGATCGGCGTCGTCGACCGGCTGTTCTCGCGCGTCGGCGCCGCCGACGATCTCGCGCGCGGGCGCTCGACCTTCATGGTCGAGATGGTCGAAACGGCGGCGATCCTCAACCAGGCCGGGGAGCGCTCGCTCGTGATCCTCGACGAGATCGGGCGCGGCACCGCAACCTTCGACGGCCTGTCGATCGCCTGGGCGACGATCGAACATCTGCACCACGCAAATCGCTGCCGGGCGCTGTTCGCCACGCATTTCCACGAACTGACCGCGCTCGCCGCCAAGCTGCCGCGCCTCCACAACGCCACCGTGCGCGTGAAGGAATGGCAGGGCGACGTGGTGTTCCTGCACGAAGTGGTCGCGGGGGCCGCCGACCGGTCCTACGGCATCCAGGTCGCCAAGCTCGCCGGCCTGCCGCCGGCCGTGATCGAGCGGGCGAAACACGTGCTCGCCGAACTCGAGGCGGAGGAGCGCGCCTCGCCGACGCGGCGCATCGTCGAGGATCTGCCGCTGTTCGCCGCCGCGCGGCAGGCGCCCGCGCCGTCCGTACCCGACCCCGCGCTCGAGGCGCTGATCGCGGCGCTCGCGAGCCTCGATCCCGACGACATGTCGCCGCGCCAGGCGCTCGAGGCGCTGTACGCGCTCAAGCAGCAGGCCGCCGCCCTCAAGCGCAAGGCGTGAGAGGAAGGGGAAAGGAACCTCTGCGTTCTGAGCGGGTTGCGTCTCAACCGGCGCTCTCGACGCGCCGGTGCGGAGGCGGCTTTGCAGCACGGAGAAGGCACGACGCCGAGGCAAAAGGCGCCCGCCGGCACGGCCGGGCCCAGCAAAGCGGGCATCACCCCGGTGCTGGAACGCAACATTCAGGCCCTCTGCCGCCGCCGGCAGCGGGAGCAGGCGGTCGCGAGCCGCCAGGAGCGTCTCGCCCAGGCCATCACCGACTTCGCCGGAACGATGTGGTTCGTTTATCTCCACGCTCTGGCCGTCGGATTTTGGACGGTGGCCAATCTCGGTTGGATTCCCGGGATCACGCCTTGGGATCCTTCGTTCGTCGTGCTGGCCATGGTTGCTTCCGTGGAGGCGATCTTTCTGTCCACCTTCGTGCTGATCGCGCAGAACCGCCTGGCCGATCTCGATGAGAAGCGCGCCGAGCTCGACCTGCAGATCAGCCTTCTCGCGGAGCACGAGATCACCAAGCTGGTGCAGCTCGTCTCGGCGATCGCCCAACATCTCGGGCTCGAAGCCGAGCTCGATCAAGAGGTGAAGGAGATCGAGCAGGACGTGGCGCCGGAAGCGGTGCTCGACGAGCTCGAGGCCAATCGCTGAGGCGCGAGGTCAGATCGGGATGCCGCGCCGCCGCGCGGTGAACACCATCACGTTCCAGCCGATCGAAATCGCGAGCGCGAGGGCCATCGCGGCGAACGCGCCGAGCGGGACGGCGGCCAGAGCGAGCGCCGCGAGCGCGAGCGCGAAACCCACGAGCCCCGAGATCGCATTCGCGATCACCGCCGCCGCGCCGCGCCCGCCGACGCGCGGGTGCAGGATCACCATCAGGCTCGTGAGTACGACCGGAAACACCGCCAGCATGCCGGTCAGGGCCGGGCCCACATAGGGGCTGAGGACGACGACGAGCAGCACCAGGATCGCCACCAGCCCGGCGCGCAGCGGTAGGTCGAACCAGCGGCGCGTCGGCGCCCGCAAGGGCGCGTGGCGGAAGCGGCTCGAAAGGACGAGGCAGACGGGAAAGACGACGAGCGTAAGCCCGCAGGCGCGGGCGAGCGTCCACTCGATCCCGCGCGTGGCGAACCAGGCCGCGCACCACACGAGGAGCGCGCCGGCGATGCTCGCGAACGCTCCCGCCCGCTGCGCCAGCGCCGCATAGGCGAGCGCGTAGACGGCGGTCGCCGCATTGGTGACGAGGCTCGACAGGGCGCTCGCCGCGATGAAGTCGGATCCGTGCTCGAAGGCGAGGAAGACGTAGGCCGGTCCCGCCGAGATCGGCAGCGTCGCGATCATCGCGCCGACAAGCGGCCCGCCGCGCTCCGCCGCGAAGGAGGCGAGCACGACGAAGGCGGCCGTGACGCCCATCTTGAAGGCGAGCGCGAGCAGGAAAGCGGCGTCGACCGTCATGACGGGCGCCGCCCGGCGCGCCCGGTGTACAGCGACAAAGGCTCGGCGCGGCGCCGCTTCACCGGCGGATCAGCGTGCCGGCGCCGTGGTCGGTGAAAAGCTCCAGCAGCACGGCGTGCGGCACCGTGCCGTCGACGATGACGACGGCCTCGACGCCCTGATCCAGGGCGTACATGCAGGTCTCGACCTTGGGGATCATGCCGCCCGAAATGGTGCCGTCGGCGATCAGCCGCCGCGCCTCGTCCACCGTCAGCTCGGGGATGACGCTCTTCGACTTGTCGAGCACGCCCGGCACGTCGGTGAGCAGCAGCAGCCGCTTGGCCTTCAGCGCGCCGGCGATCGCGCCCGCGAAGGTGTCGGCGTTGACGTTGAAGGTCGCGCCCTCGGCCGAAGTCGCGATCGGCGCCAGCACCGGGATCAGCTCGCGCCCGATGATCTGGTTGAGCACGGTGGTGTCGACCTTCTCCGGCTCGCCGACGAAGCCGAGATCGACCTGACGCTCCTGCCCGGTCTCGGGATCGATGACGCTGCGGGCGACGCGCCGCGCCTTGACCATGTCGCCGTCTTTGCCGCACAGGCCGATCGCCTTGCCGCCCGCCTGATTGATGAAGCTGACGATCTGCTTGTTGATCGAGCCGGCGAGCACCATCTCGACCACTTCCATGGCCGCGGCGTCGGTGACGCGCAGCCCGGCCGCGAACTGCGATTTGATGCCGAGCCGGTCGAGCATCTGGCCGATCTGCGGGCCGCCGCCGTGAACCACCACGGGGTTGATCGCCGTCTGCTCGAGCAGCACGATGTCGCGGGCGAATTCGCGCGCGGCCGCCTCGTCGGCCATCGCGTGGCCGCCGTATTTCACGACGACGATCTCCTCGTCATAGCGCTGCATGTGCGGCAGCGCCTCGGACAGGATGCGCGCCTGGTCGAACGGGCTCACGGTCATCGGCGAAACTTTCCGGACTGCAAGATCGGGAACTGCGCCGTTGTAGCGGCTTCCGGGTCGCGCGTCATGTCCCCCGGCGGCGCGCGAGCCGGACGAGCGCCGCGAGCGTGATGCTGAGCCAGGCCAGGATCATCACGGTGCCGCCGGTCGGCGCCGCGAGCGGAAAGAGCCGCCGCTCGCCCCAGGCGCGCAGCGCAAGATCGCCAGCGAACAGCGCAGCGCCGACGACGAGACCGGCCGCCCCGGCAACTCCCAGCGGCCGCCACAGCAGGCCGCGGTCGAGCGCGGCCGCGACCGCAACGACCGCCGCTGCGTGAAACAGCAGCATGTGGGCCGCCGAATCGAGCCCCGCGCCCGGCGCGACATGGGCGGCCGCCGCGGCGAGGCCCACGCCCGCCATGCCCATGAGGCCGGCGAGTGCGATGAGAACCGAGCCGCCCATGATCTGCCCCCTCGTCAGGCTGACCCGCGTCAGCCCCGCTCGGCGACGAGGCGCGCGATCGCGGCGCGCAGCTCCGCGATCCCGGCGCCGGTGCGCGCCGAGGTGGCGGCGACCTCGGGAAAGGCCGCCGTCCGGCTGGACAGCGCGGCCGCGACCTCCTTGAGGCGGGCCGCAAGCCCGTTCCCGCGCAGCTGGTCGCCCTTCGTCAGCACCACCTCGTAGCTCACCGCCGCTTCGTCGAGCGTGTCGAGCACCGGCGTGTCGGTCGCCTTCAGGCCGTGGCGGGCGTCGACCAATAGGTAGACGCGGGCGAGATTGGCGCGCCCGCGCAGATAGGCATGGATCAGATCGGTCCACGCCTTCACCTTCGCCTTGGGGGCGTCCGCATAGCCGTAGCCGGGCATGTCGACGATGGTCAGCGGCCCGTCGGCGCGGAAAAAGACGAGTTCCTGCGTGCGGCCCGGCGTCTGCGAGGTGCGGGCGAGCGCCTTGCGCCCGGTGAGCGCGTTGATGAGGCTCGATTTGCCGACGTTGGAACGCCCCGCAAAGGCGATCTCGATGCCGTCCATGGGCGGCAAGGCCGCGACCGCGGCGGCGGCATGGCGGAACTGCCAGTCGCGCGCGAACAGCTGGCGCCCCGATTCGAGCTCGTCCGTGGTGAAGGCGGCTTGCATCGCACAGGCCATCCCTTCGTCATGCCGCGGCCGCGGAGCGCAGGCTCCGCTGTCCCGCGGGACTCCGCCCTCCGTGACGCGGGCGCGGGGCTCTTCGGGCGCGGACATGGAGACAAACGGCTGGTCAGCTCGTCGGCTTGCGCTTGGCGAGCATCGCCTTGAGGTTGTCGAACAGCTCGATCTTGGCGCCGTGCTTGCGCATGATGACGGCCTGCTGGATCACCGACAGCGTGTTGTTCCAGGCCCAGTAGATGACGAGCCCGGCGGCGAAGTTCGCCAGCATGAAGGTGAAGATCAGCGGCATCCAGTCGAAGATCATCTTCTGCGTGGGATCGGGCGGCGCCGGGTTCATCTTCATCTGAACCCACATCGTCAGCCCCATGATGATCGGCCAGGCGCCCACCATCAGATAATGGCCGATCACCGGCACCTGCGACGGATCCCACGGAATGAGGCCGAACAGGTTGAAGATCGTGGTCGGATCGGGCGCCGAGAGATCCTTGATCCAGCCGAAGAACGGGGCATGGCGCATCTCCAGGCTGACGAACAGCACCTTGTAGAGCGCAAAGAACACCGGAACCTGGATGAGGATCGGCAGGCAGCCCGCGAGCGGATTGATCTGCTCCTTCTTGTAGAGCTCCATGAGCGCCTGCTGCTGCTTCACCTTGTCGTCGGCATAGCGCTCGCGGATCGCCATCATCTGCGGCTGCACCGCCTTCATCTTCGCCATCGAGGCGTAGGACTTGTTGGCGAGCGGGAAGAAGACGAGCTTGATCAGCACCGTCACCAGCAGGATCGCGAGGCCGAAGTTGCCGACCAGCCGGTAGAGGTAGTCGATCAGCATGAACATCGGCTTGGTGACGAAATAGAACCAGCCCCAGTCGATCAGAAGCTCGAAATTGTTGAGCCCGAGCTGCTTCTGATAGCTGTCGATCGTCGACACTTCCTTGGCGCCGGCGAAGAGGCGGCCGTTCGTCGTCGCCGTCGCGCCGGGCGCGACCGTGACGGCGTCGAGCAGATAATCGGTCTGGTAGGTCTTGACGCTGCCAAGGAGGCCCGCGGCGAAGCGCGCCTTCAGGTGGGCGGTCGTCTCGGGCAGAAGCGCCGCCGCCCAGTACTTGTCGGTGATGCCCAGCCAGCCGTTGGCGGTCTCGTAGGTGAGCGCCTTCTTCTCCTCGATCGTCGCGTAGCTCACCTCCTGCAGCTTGCCGTTGAGCACCCCGATCAGGCCTTCGTGCAGGATGTAATAGCCCTGGGTCTGGGGTGTGCCGTGGCGCGAGATGAGCGCGTAGGGGTAGAGGGTGACGGGCGCCGATCCGGCATTCACCACCTGGTCGGTGATGGTAAACAGATACTTGTCGTCCACCGCGATGGTGCGGCGGAAAATGAGTCCCTCGCCGTTGTCCCAAATGAGCGTGACCGGTCGGCCGACGCCGAGGGAGCCCGAGCCCTCCTGCCGCCAGACCGTGCCGGCGTCCGGCAGCTTCACCGGCACCCCTGCCCCGGCGGTCCAGCCGAATTCGGCGTAGAACGGATGCGGGCTGCCGGACGGCGAAAGGAGCACGATCGCCGGGGACTTGGGATCGACCGTCTCCCGGTATGCGCGCAGGGCGAGATCGTCGATGCGCGCCCCCTTGAGCGCGATCGAGCCCTTGAGGCGCGGCGTCTCGATGGCGATCCGGGGCGAGGCCGCGCGCGCGGCCTCCCGCGTCAGCGGCTGAGCTGCAGGCGGCTGAGCCGCAGGGGTCTGAGC
>JADGHE010000072.1 GCA_019689555.1 Variibacter sp.
GGCGGGCGGCAAGGCACCTGGCGCGAAGAAGGGCACCGCCGCACGCCGACGGACCAAAATCGGCGCATCCGGCACGACGCGCGCATCCGGCACGACGCGAAAGACCGCGCGGACGCGGACCGCAAAGACGGCACAGCCGCGCGCGGGCCAGGCGAAGCCTGCGCGCTCCGCGCGGTCCGCGCGGTCGAAGCCCGCGGCTGCGCGACCGCGGGCGACAAAGCCCGCAACTCCGCCCGCGAAGGCGCGCCGGCCGGTGCGCGTCCGAGCCACCGTGACGGCCACGACGAATGCGCAGGCGCTCCGGCCCCGCCGCGGCCGGTCGCGCACCGCCGCGCCGACGACCGCCGTCGCGCGCGCGGGGGAGGCCTCGGCGCGGCCGCTCGATCTGCTCGGCGCCGCCGAACGTGCGCTGCGGCGGACGGCGCGGCGTCTCGCGCGCGCCGTTTCCACGGTTTCTCCTTCGCCGGCGCCGAGGCGTTCGCGCGCCGCCGCGCCGCGCGCGGGGGCGGCCCCACGCAAGGCTCCTCGATTGCCGCGCGGCGTCGCCATTCACGGCGCAATGGGCCCGCGCTACGACGAGGTGCTCACGCGCGACGCGCTCGCCTTCGTCGCCGACCTGCACCGCCGCTTCGACGCGACGCGACAGCGCCTGCTCGCCATGCGGCAGGAGCAGCAGAAGAGGTACGACGGGGGCGCTTTGCCCGACTTCCCGTCCGAGACCGCGGATATTCGCGCGGGCGAATGGAAGGTCGCGCCGATTCCACACGACCTCCTCGACCGGCGGGTGGAGATCACCGGTCCCGTCGACCGCAAGATGATCATCAACGCGCTGAACTCGGGCGCCCGCACCTTCATGGCGGACTTCGAGGACGCGAACTCCCCCACCTGGGCGAACAACGTCGAGGGCCAGATCAATCTGCGCGACCGCTGGAACGGGACGCTCGAATTCACCGATCCGGCGACCGGCAAGGACTATCGGCTGGGCCCGAACCCCGCGGTTCTCATCGTGAGGCCGCGCGGGTGGCATCTCGACGAGGTGCACATGACGGTCGACGGCAAGCCGGTCTCGGGCGCGCTGTTCGACTTCGGGCTCTACTTCTTCCACAACGCGCGCGCCCAGATGGACCAGGGCACCGGGCCCTACTTCTATCTGCCCAAGCTCGAATCCTATCACGAGGCGCGGCTGTGGAACGACGTTTTTCTGTTCGCGCAGGAGGCGCTCGGGATTCCGGCCGGCACCATCAAGGCGACCGTGCTGATCGAGACGCTGCCCGCCGCCTTCGAAATGGACGAAATCCTCTGGGAGCTGCGCGATCACGCGGCCGGGCTCAATGCGGGCCGCTGGGATTACATCTTCTCCTTCATCAAAAAGCTCGCGAAGAACCCCGCCTACATCCTGCCGGACCGTTCGCAGCTCGTGATGGGCGAGGCGTTTCTGCACGCCTATGCGCTGCTGCTCATCCGCACCTGCCACCGCCGCGGCGCCCTCGCCATCGGAGGCATGGCGGCGCAGATTCCGGTGCGCAACGACCCGGCGGCCAATGCCGCCGCGTTCGACAAGGTGCGCGCCGACAAGGAGCGGGAAGCGAGGGACGGCCACGACGGGACTTGGGTGGCGCATCCCGATCTGGTGCCGGTCGCGAGGGAAGTCTTCGACCGCCTGATGCCGCAGCCGAACCAGCTCGACCGGCTGCGCGAGGACGTCCACGTCACGCGCGACGATTTGCTGCGCATCCACGAGGGAACGAGAACCGAGGCGGGCTTCCGCCACAACATCCGCGTGGGCGTGCAGTATCTCGAGGCGTGGCTGCGCGGTCGCGGAGCCGTGCCGATCTACAACCTCATGGAGGACGCAGCCACGGCCGAAATTTCCCGCGCGCAAATCTGGCAGTGGATCAAATACGGGGTGGCGCTCGATACCGGCGTCACCGCCTCGCCGGAATTCTTCAAGCGCGCGCTCGCCGAGGAAATGGAGAAGGTGAAGGGCGAGATCGGCGAGGAGGCGTACGAGAACGGCCGCTTCCCGGAAGCGATCGCGCTCTTCAGCGAACTTTCGCTTGCCGAGGAATTTCCTGAGTTTCTGACCATTCCCGCCTATCGCCTGATCGCATAGCGGGTATGCATAACCGCATGGGCGGGCCCGCGCAGGGCCCGCCCGCGCGCCTTTTCCCCCGCCATCACTATTACTGCCGTCCTTGTACTGCCGTCCTTGCTGTTGCCGCGCCGCAATAGGCCGCGCGGCGGCGTCGGCGCAGGCCGCCTCATTTGCGCTTCGCTGCAGCCGCGAAATGCGACCGGAACCAAGGTCAAGAGCCGTTCGTTTAGGCCCCGAGCAGTGTGCCAACCTGCTCCACGAGCATTGACGGGACGCACGGATCGACGGGACGCACATCGCCAATCACGCGTCGCGTCCTTTGCCCAGAAAACCGGCAAATGCAGATGAGGAGGCAAGAAGTATGCTTGCGAGGATGACTATTGCCGCCGCGGCGGCCGCAATGCTGAGTTTCACTTCGCCGAGCTTCGCGGGCGAGGGATCTCCCGACATCGACACCGGGCCGTGGGGAAGCTACTACCAGGGACCGGTCTACCCCTACGAAGGCATCTACAGAACCAACCCGAGAGCCAATCCGGGATACAGCGGCGGCATCTTCGCGCCTCTGGGCTACACCTACGAGCCCAACTACCCGCCGAACGCACCGTTCACTCTCAACAGAGGGTATGGCGGGCGCGGCGTCTACAGCTACTGAGCTCCACTGAGGTTCACTGAGGTTCGCGATCGCTGAGGCTCGCGAGTTGCGGCGACGCCCGCGGACAAAACGACTTTTCGCCGCGGAGAAAGGCGGCGAAAACGTCGAAAAAACGTCGAAAAAGGCGCAGCCGTTCACGCACAAAGGGCCGCCCTCTCCCGGGCGGCCCTTTCCGCATTTTGCCGTCGTCCGCTTGCCGCGTTTCGCCGTCGTTCAGATGACGACGACCCGGGTCCCGACCGGCACGCGATTGTAAAGATCGATCACGTCCTCGTTGCGCATGCGGATGCAGCCGGACGAGACCGCCGTGCCGATCGTCCACGGCTCGTTCGATCCGTGGATGCGATAGAGCGACGAGCCGAGATAGAGCGCCCGCGCGCCCAGGGGATTGTCCGGCCCGCCCGGCATGTAGCGCGGCAGATCGGGGCGGCGCTTGAGCATCTCGGGGGGCGGACGCCAGTCCGGCCATTCGCGCTTCATGGTCACGGTCTTCACGCCCGACCAGGTGAAGCCGGGGCGGCCGACGCCGATGCCGTAGCGCAGCGCCTTGCCGCCCTCCTGCACGAGGTAGAGAAAACGGTTTGGTGTGTCGATGATGATCGTGCCGGGCTTTTCGCGCCCGTGATACTCCACCACCTGCCGCTCATATTTCGGATCGATCGCCGGCATGTCGGCCTCGGTCCGCCAGGCGGGCTCGCCGCGCGCATAGCGCCGGCCCGCGCGCGGATCGACCTCGTAGCGGGGATAGGCGCGCGGATCGGCATAGCCGGGCGCATAGATCGGCCCCCGCGCGGGCGGCGCCTCGTCGGCCGAACCGCCGAACAGAAACTCGATCAGCCCACCGCCCATGTGGCCGCGCCGGGCCGCGGCGTAGCGGACGGGCTCGGACCGCGGCGCCGGTCGCTCCAGGATTTCGGCGGAGCCGTCGGGCTCGTCCGCGGAAAAACCGAGGGGGGAGGCCTGCGCCGCGAGCGACAAGGCCGCGCTCGCAGCCAGCAAAGCGGGCACGACCGCAAGCGAGCGGATACGCTGCATGACGGACTCTTTGCACTGGTCGTCAGATGCGAGACGGGCGACGCCGTCTGCGCGGCCAGTACACGGCGAAAGCCCGACCGTTCGGTAAACGGAGGCTCGTCCGAAATCGTGCGACGTCGGTTCGTCGGATTAACCTTGACGGCGCGTAAACGGGGCTTGCCACCGCCCACCGCGAGGCCGAACACGGGCCGACGCCGCGAGCGGCGCGAGCAGCGCGCGACGGCAAAAGCGCGCGCTAAGGAGCGGACGCAGGTTGCGGCCCAATCCGGGCTGCCGCCTTGGGTCTAACGCAGGCGCTTGACCATCACCGTGGCCGTCGTCGGGCACAGGGCGGAAAGCTGCGCCGTGCCCGCAATCGGGGGCGGAACGTCGGCGCGCCGGCAGGAATCGTAGCCCAGGCGGGCGAAGTACAGGCTCGCCGTGGTGGTGATCAGCCAGACGCGATGGCAGCCGGCGATGAGCGCTTCCGTTTCCAGCGCGGCGACGATCGCGGCGCCGATGCCGCGGCTGCGCACGGGCGGCAAGGTGACGACGGAGCGCAGCAGCGCCTCCTGCCCGTGCACCTCGATCCCGCCGAAGCCGACGGGGACCTGCTCCTCCGTCTCGAAGCGCCAGAACAGGCGGCCGGGCTCGTCAACGTCGTCGACCGGCAGCCCCGCTCGCGCGAGCGCATGGGCAAGCGCGTCGCGCTCCCCCACGGGGAGCAGATGGCCGATCAGCTTCGGCGCAGGGCCGCGACCGGCGGGCGGGCTCCCGTCCCCGGGTCGCCGCGGACCGTTCGGATTGTCCGGGCCCCGCGCCACGGATCATGCTCGCGGCGCGCAGCGCACGTAGACGGCGATCCCGTAGCGGCCCGCCACTTCGGGATCGAGCCAGCGCAGGATGAGCACCCGGCCGTCGAACGACACGATCTCGCGGTCGTTGCTGTCTGCCGCCGGGCCGTCGGGCCCCAGATAGCGCCGGCCGCCCGGCCCCGCCTTGGTGCGCAGCTCCGTCGGCTGGTTCTGGTCCGCGAGATGCATCATGACGCCGCCGTTCGGCCCGCGTCCGATCACGTAAGGGTGGCGGCACTGGGCGCGCGCCTGCGCGATGGTGCGCTCGCGATCGGCCTCGTTGTGATACGAGGCGAAGCCCCAGCGGCCGACCAGATCCTCGGGCGCAATGCCCGGCGCCGGCGGGGCGCTGGGCATCGGCGCCGGGGCCGGCGACACCGGCTCGGGCCCGGTTGCGCAGCCGGCCAGCATGAGACCCAAGGCGAACGACGAAACAACGACGGGGCGCGACATGAACCTTCTGCTCCTCCTGACCGATGCGGGCGCGACATCTTACACCAACCGCATCCATTCAAATCTCGTTGCCTGACCGCGCCTTCGCGAGCCCGGCTCGGAAAACCGCGGCGAGAGACGCGCCTGCGCGGACCGCGCCGGAGCGAGGCTGCAAGCGTCACGACGGCTGGTAGGGCCAGAAAATGGCAATCAGAGGAACCCCGACGACGACGACAATGACCGACAAGGGCAGACCGAGCCGCCAATAATCGCCGAAGCGATAGCCGCCGGGCCCCATCACCAAAGTGTTGCACTGGTGCCCGATCGGCGTGAGGAAATCGCACGCGGCCCCGATCGCCACCGCCATCAGGAACGGGTCCGGCCGGTAGCCGAGCTTGCCGGCGAACCCCGCCGCGATCGGTCCCATCACCAGCACCGTCGCCGCATTGTTGAGAAACGGAGTCGTGGCCATCGCCGCCAGCATGACGAGCGCCAACGCGCCGTGGGGCGGCAGCGTGTCGGCCACGCGCGAGAGGGAGCCGGCTATGAGGTCGGTTCCGCCGGTCGTGCGCAGCGCGTCGCTCACCGGAATGAGCGCGCCGAGCAGCACCAGAATCGGCCACTCCATGGTCTCGTAGACCTCGCGCAGCGTCAGCGCGCGCACGACGAGCATCAGCACGGCGGCGGCGAAGAACGCGATCGCGACGGGGAGCACATGGAGCGACACCAGCGCCATGGTCCCGATCAGAATCAACAGCGGCAGGAGGCTGTGGCGGCCCCCGCCCAGCCGCAGATCGCGCGCGGCAAGCGGCAGGCAGCGCAGCTCGCCCAGCGCTTCCGGCATGGTGTTGAGATTGCCTTGCAGCACCAGCACGTCTCCCGGCTGGAACTTGACGGAGCGCATGCGGTGCGTGACGCGCTCGCCGCGCCGGCTCACCGCGAGCAGGTTGACCTGATAGTGCTCGTAGAGGCGCACCTGCGCCGGCGTGCGGTCGACGAGCACCGAGTCCTGGGTGACAACCGCTTCCATCACGCCGATGTCGTCGGCCGGCGCATCGACCTCCTGATCCTTCTCGTCGCGCACTAGGCGCAGCTTCGCCTCGCCGACGACGCGGTGGAGCACGTCCGGCTCCCCCTGAAGCAGAAGGATGTCGCCCTCCTTCAGGGTGGCGTCCTCCGGCGGGTCGTAGCGGCGGCGGTGGTTGCGCAGCAGCATCGGCACGTCGACCTCGTTCTCGCCGACCCTGCGCAGCGTCGCGATGGTCTCGCCGTCGAGCGCGGAGCCTTCGGGGACGATCACCTCCGTCGTGTAGCCCTCGAGCTTGAAGGCCGCGTCTATCGTGGCCGCGCCCTTGCGGCCGCGCGGCAGCAGCCGGTAGCCGAAGGCAAGAAAGGCGAGGCCGGCCGCGGCGATGCCGACGCCGACGGGAGCAAAATCGAACATGCCGAACGGCTCGCCCGTCAGCTCCTCCCGGACCCGGGCGACGATGATGTTGGGCGAGGTGCCGACGAGCGTGACGATCCCCCCGAGGAGCGCGCCGAACGACATCGGCATCAGCAGGGCGGACACCGGCGTGTCGTTGCGGCGCGCGAGCTGAAAGGCGACCGGCATCATCATCGCCAGCGCCCCGATGTTCTTCACGAAGGCGGAGAGCACGGTGACGGTCGCCGTGAGCGCGATCACCTGCGTCGCGGTGCGGGTGAGGTAGGGCGCGAGCGGGCGGACGATGCGCTCGATCACGCCCGAGCGCGCCACCGCCGTGCTGACGACGAGCGCGCTCGCGACGATGAACACGATGTCGTCGCTGAAGCCGGAAAACGCCTTGTCGTAGGGGACGATCCCGGTCAGCACCGCGGCGAGCAGTCCGAGCAGGGCGACGAGATCGTAGCGCAGCTGGCCCCAGGCGAACGCCACCATCATCCCGATCAGGATGGCGAAGGCGAAGATCTGCGGGAGCGTGAGGGGGAGGTTGATGACCATCTGCGTCCGGGGCGCCATCAGCAGCCCATGCAAACGCCCCGGACCCGCACGGGTTCCGAAGGGCATGCCGGCGCGGACCGCGCCGCATGCCCCGCGGCTCAGCAGTGGTGGCTCAGCAGAGGCGGCCCGGCGCTACTGCGCCTCCCCGGCCTCCGCCTCGGCGAGGCTCGCCCGCCAATCCTTGCGGCGCAGGACGTAGGACTTCGCCGCAAGCAGGAGCAGGCCGGCGCTCACCGCGACGAGGGCCAACGAGACCGGCCGCTGCAGGAAGATGAGGTAGTCGCCGTTCGACATGATGAGCGACTGCCGCAGGCTCAGCTCGAAGATCGGCGCGATGACGAGCCCGAGCACGAGCGGCGCCGGATCGAAGCCGAACTTGCGCAGGCCGTAGCCGAGCACCCCCATGATCAGCATGATCCATACGTCGACGATGGAATTGTTAACCGCATACACGCCGACGATGCAGAACATGATGATCAGCGGGTAGAGATAGGAATAGGGAATACGCAGCACGCTCACGAACAGCCCCACGAGAGGCAGGTTGAGCGCGAGCAGCATCAGATTGCCGACATACATGGAGGCCACGAAGCCCCAGAAGACGTCGGGATGCTCGCTCACGAGGTTGGGGCCCGCCGCGACGCCGTGGATCGCCAGCGCGCCGATGAGAACGGCGGTGATCGGCCCGGTCGGCACGCCGAGCGCGAGCATCGGCACGAAGGCGCCGGTGGAGGCGGAGTTGTTGGCCGATTCCGGCCCGGCGACGCCGGCGACCGCTCCCTTGCCGAACTCCTCCGGGTGCTTGGAGAGGCGCCGCTCCAGCGCGTAGGACAAAAAGCTCGAAATGATGTGGGCCGATCCCGGAATGATGCCGACGAAGAAGCCGAGCACCGAGCCGCGCAGGATCGGCATGGCGGATTGGCGCCACTCCTGCCGCGTGGGCAGCAGCTCGCGCAGCCTCGGTGCCGCCACGTCGCTGACGACCTTCGCGCTCGGCGTCGAGAGGATCTCGCCGAGGCCGAACAGGCCGACCGCCACGGGCACGATGCCGATCCCGTCGCCGAGCTCGGGGAGATCGAAGCTGTAGCGGAAATGGCCGGTCATCGAATCGATGCCGACCATGCCGAGCATCAGCCCGACGACCGCCATGACGAGCGTGCGCAGCAGCGACGTCGACGACATGTAGGACAGAAAAATCAGCCCCAGCACCAGCAGGGCCGCATATTCCGGCGGGCCGAAGCGCACCGCGAAGGCGGCGAGCGGCGGAGCGACGATCGTCAGAACGATCAGCCCGAACGTCCCGGCGACGAAGGAGCCGCCCGCGGCGATGCAGAGCGCCGCGCCCCCCCGTCCGCGCCGCGCCATGGCGTAGCCGTCGATGCAGGTCATCACGGACGAGGCCTCGCCGGGGATGCGCATTAGGATCGACGTGGTCGAGCCGCCGTACTGCGAGCCGTAGTAGATGCCGGCGAGCATGATGACGGCCTTGGTGGCGTCGAGCCCGAACGTCACCGGCAGGAGAATGCTGATGCCGGTGAGCGGGCCGATGCCCGGCAGCACCCCGACGAGCGTGCCGACGAGACAGCCGAGAAACGCATAGACCAGCACGTCCGGCCGAAATGCGACCGAAAAGCCGAGCAGCAGACTGTCGATCGTGCCTTCCACCTTCCGCCCTCAAAAACCGAATGGACCCGCGGGGATCGGAGCCCGCAGCACCGTGAACAGGACATAGGCCAGGGCCACGACGATTACGCTGTAGCTCCCGGCCGCAACAAGCTTCTTGCGCTCCACAAGGACGAGAAGCGCAAAGATCATCAGCACGAGGGTGACGGCGAAGCCAAGCTGCGTGTAGAGCGCTGTCGCCGCGACCGCGATCGCGAGAACCGGGGCGGCGTGCTTGAGATCGTCCCAGCCCAGCGCACGGAACGGCGCCGACCGCGCCGCGCCCGCCACCAGGAGCGCGCCCATGGCGACGATGAAGGCTGCGATGATCTTCGGAAGAAAGCCTGCCCCCGGAAAGGCCAGGGTTCCAAACGGCAGGTCGCCGCTCAGAGCGAAGATTAAGAGACCCGTCGCGATCAGAGCGGCTCCGGCCACGTGATCGGCACGAATGGTCATGCACTCTCCCCGATTGAAGGACTGGCGATCGGCCTAACGGAAAAGGCCGCTTTCCTCGCTGACGCCGCGGAGGGTTCCTTCGCCCCCCTCGGGGTCGACGGCCGCAAGCCGTCGGCCCCGCGCAGCACCATCAGGCGGCCTTTTGCCGGAGGCGGGCCGCAACCCCGCTCAGCCCTGGACCTTGCCGATCGTCTGCACCGCGTCCTCGACGCGCTTTGCGTCCTCGTCCCAGAACTTCTGGAACTCCGGGCCGTCGAGATAGGCGTGCTCGTCGCCGATGTTCTTGACCGCGGTCTTGAACGCCTCGCTGTTCGCCGCGATCTTGGTGTGCTCCCGCAGCTTGCGGACGACGGCCTCGGGCGTTCCCTTCGGCGCGAACAGACCGACCCACAGATAGAACTCAACGTCGTAACCCTGTTCCTTGAGGGTCGGGACATCCGGAAGCGAGGACGGCCGCTCGGCCGAGAAGCTCGCAAGCGCCCGCACTTTGCCGGATTTGATGTGGGCGTTGGCCGCCGCGATGGAGGACACGAGAACCTGCGCATTGTTGCCGAGCAGCGCGGTGAGCGCCGGGCCGCCGCCGTTGGTCGGCAGATGGCGCATCTGAATTCCGGCCGCCTTGGCGAAGAGCACGGTCGGCAGATGCAGGGCCCCGTAGAGTCCCGACGAACTGAAGATGATTTCGTTCGGCCGCTTCTTGGCGTCCTCGACCAGGTCCTTCACGGTCTTGTAGGGCGTTTCCGCATTGACCAGCAGCGCCATCGGGCCGGAGGTGAAGCGCGCGATCGGAATGAAGTCCGCGCGCGTGAACTTGGGCTTGCGATCAAACAGCTTGTCCACCGCCTCGAAGCCCGAGATCGAGACGATGTGGACCAGCAGGGTGTAGCCGTCCGGTTTGGCATTGGCCGCGAATTGGCCTCCGACCTGGCCGGCCGCGCCGGCCTTGGTCTCGATCACGACCGGCTGCTTGACAACCGCCTCGAGCGCCGCGCCGAAGGGCCGCCCGACCACGTCGGCCGCGCCCCCGGGCGGGAACGGGTTGATGAGCGTGATGGCGCGGGAGGGATAATTATCCTCCGCGCGCAGGGGTTTGACACCGCCAAGCACGAGGGCCGCGGCCGAGCCTGCGAGAAAGTCTCGTCGATCCATTTGTCCCTCCCATGAAGGAATGTCGGCCCGATCGGCCGACGAGAAGCAAGACACACCATCGCCCAGCGGTCGGTCGACCGTTCGGCAAAGGCCCCCAGGCGTGGCAAGACAGCGATTCCGAAGCGATCTCGCCGCGCGGCGGTCAACCACAACCGGGCCGCCTCCGTCAACCATACTCCTCAGGCGCCGTCCGGGGCGTCCTTGACTCCCGCCTATCCCGGTCATATTTCCGCGACGGGGCATTAGCACTCTCCGGGAGGGAGTGCTAACAGTCCGTTTCGCCGATCCATCACCAAGCCGCGTTTATCGCGCCACGAGGACAGTATGGCCAAGACCAAGTTCCGTCCCCTCCACGACCGCGTGGTCGTCAAGCGCATCGAAGCCGAGGAGAAGACCGCCGGCGGCATCATCATTCCCGACACCGCCAAGGAGAAGCCCCAGCAGGGCGAAGTGATCGCCGTGGGCCCGGGCGGCCGCGACGAGAGCGGCAAGCTCATTCCGCTCGACGTGAAGGTCGGCGACCGCGTGCTCTTCGGCAAGTGGTCGGGAACGGAGGTGAAGATCGACAACGAGGAACTCCTCATCATGAAGGAGTCCGACATCATGGGCGTGCTCGCCTGATCACCGCTTTCCTCGTCCCCAGGACGTCGACCGGCGCGCCTTCGGGACCCTGAGGAACGAACCCAAGCGCCTCATCCCGGCGAAACGCGCCACGCGCCCGTTGCCGGGGTCAGAAAATGCTGAAGAGGACAATTCAAAATGGCTGCCAAGGACGTACGTTTTTCGACTGACGCGCGCGAGAAAATGCTGCGCGGCGTCGACACTCTCGCCAATGCCGTGAAGGTGACGCTCGGCCCGAAGGGCCGCAACGTCGTGATCGAGAAGAGCTTCGGCGCGCCGCGCATCACCAAGGACGGCGTGACGGTCGCGAAGGAGATCGAGCTCGAAGACAAGTTCGAGAACATGGGCGCGCAGATGGTGCGCGAGGTCGCCTCGAAGACCAACGATCTCGCGGGCGACGGCACCACGACCGCGACCGTGCTCGCCCAGGCGATCGTGAAGGAAGGCGCCAAGGCGGTCGCCGCCGGCATGAACCCGATGGACCTCAAGCGCGGCATCGACATCGCCGTCGCCGAGGTGGTGAAGGACATCGAGCGGCGCGCGAAGAAGGTGAAGTCGTCCGACGAGGTGGCGCAGGTCGGCACCATCTCGGCGAACGGCGACGCGGCCGTCGGCAGCATGATCGCCAAGGCGATGCAGAAGGTCGGCAACGAGGGCGTCATCACGGTCGAAGAGGCGAAGTCCCTCGATACCGACGTCGAGATCGTCGAGGGCATGCAGTTCGACCGCGGCTACCTCTCGCCCTATTTCATCACCAACGCCGAGAAGATGGTGGCCGAGCTCGAGGACGCCTACGTCCTCCTGCATGAGAAGAAGCTCTCCGGCCTGCAGGCCATGCTGCCGGTGCTCGAGGCGGTTGTTCAGTCCGGCAAGCCGCTGGTGATCATCGCCGAAGACGTCGAGGGCGAGGCGCTCGCGACCCTCGTGGTCAACAAGCTGCGCGGCGGCCTCAAGGTCGCGGCGGTGAAGGCGCCGGGCTTCGGCGATCGCCGCAAGGCCATGCTCGAGGACATCGCGATCCTCACCGGCGGGCAGCTCATCTCCGAAGACCTCGGCATCAAGCTCGAGAACGTCACGCTCGCCATGCTCGGGCGCGCCAAGAAGGTCATCGTCGAGAAGGAGAAGACCACGATCGTCGACGGCGCCGGCAAGCGCAAGGACATCGAAGCCCGCGTCGCCCAGATCAAGCAGCAGATCGAGGAGACGACCTCCGACTATGACCGCGAGAAGCTGCAGGAGCGGCTCGCCAAGCTCGCGGGCGGCGTGGCGGTGATCAAGGTCGGCGGCGCCACCGAGATCGAGGTGAAGGAGAAGAAGGATCGCGTCGAGGACGCCCTGAACGCGACCCGCGCCGCGGTCGAGGAAGGCATCGTGCCGGGCGGCGGCGTCGCCCTGCTGCGCGCCAAGAAGGCCGTGGGCAAGCTCACCCACGACAACCCGGACGTGCAGGCCGGCATCAACATCGTGCTCAAGGCGCTGGAGGCGCCGGTGCGGCAGATCGCCGAGAACGCCGGCGTCGAGGGCTCCATCGTCGTCGGCAAGGTGCTCGAGAACAAGTCCGAGACCTTCGGTTTCGACGCGCAGAAGGAGGAATATGTGGACCTCGTGGCCGCCGGCATCGTCGACCCGGCCAAGGTCGTGCGCACGGCGCTGCAGGACGCGGCCTCCGTCGCCGGCCTCCTGATCACGACCGAAGCCATGGTGGCGGAGTTGCCGAGAGAGAAGCCCGCCGCGCCCATGGGCGGCGGCGGCATGGGCGGAATGGACTTCTGAGGAAGCCTTATCGCCCGCGCACGACAAGCGAAGCACCGAAGCCGGGCCGTCCCGGCTTCGGCCGCGCAATGAACGGTCCGTCCGCTTCAAAAACAGGAAGGCGTCGAACAGAACGGGGCGCGGCGAAAGC
>JADGHE010000073.1 GCA_019689555.1 Variibacter sp.
CCCAACGGCGAGCGCGCTTATGAGCGGCGCGCGGCGTAGGGGTTTTCCTTCTCGCGCAGCGTCAGGCGGATCGGCGTGCCCGGCAGGTCGAAGGTCTCGCGCAGGCTGTTGACGAGATAGCGCCGGTAGGCGTCCGGCACCGCGTCGGCGCGGGCGCAGAACAGCACGAAGGTCGGCGGGCGCGCCTTCGGCTGCGTGATGTAGTTGAGCTTGACGCGGCGGCCGGAGACCGCCGGCGGCGGATGGGCGGCGACGGCGCCCGCGAACCAGCGGTTCAGCGCCGCGGTCGGCACCCGGCGGTTCCATATTTCGTAAATGTCGATCACCGCCTGCATCAGCCGGTCGAGGCCCTCGCCGGTGAGCCCCGACACGGGCGCGACGGGAACGCCCTTCACCTGCGGCAGCCAGTGATCGGCCTCCTCGCGCAGCTTCGCCAGCGCGCCGGGGCGGCGCTCCACAAGGTCCCACTTGTTGATGCCGACGACGAGCGCGCGGCCCTCGCGCACGACGAGGTCGGCGATGCGCAGGTCCTGCTCCTCGAACGGCGCCTGCGCGTCCACGAGCAGCACCACCACCTCCGCAAAGCGGATGGCGCGCAGCGCGTCGGCCACCGAGAGCTTTTCCAACTTCTCCTGGACGCGGGCGCGCCGGCGCAGCCCGGCGGTGTCGTAGACCTGAAAGGGGCGGCCGTGCCATTCGAGGTCGACGGCGATGGCGTCGCGCGTGATGCCGGCCTCCGGCCCTGTGAGCAGGCGCTCCGTGCCGAGCAGGCGGTTGATGAGGGTAGATTTGCCGGCGTTGGGGCGGCCGACGACCGCGATGCGGATCGGCGCAACCCCTTGGCTTGCTGCGGCCCCGCGGCGGATTTCGCGCGCGGGAGCGGCGTCGTCGGCATCGCCGCGCGCCGCGTGCGCCGCGCGCAGGGCGGCGTAAAGCTCGGCGAGCCCCTCGCCGTGCTCGGCGGAGATCGCGATCGGCTCGCCGAGCCCCAGCGCATAGGCCTCGAGCGCGCCCGCCTCGCCGGCGCGGCCCTCGCTCTTGTTGGCGACGAGAATCGCCGGCTTGCCCGTGCGGCGCACGAGGTCGGCGAAGGCGCGGTCGAGCGGGGTGACGCCGGCGCGGGCGTCGATCATCAGCAGCACCACGTCCGCCTGGGCGATCGCGGTCTCGGTCTGCGCGCGCATGCGGGCGGAGAGGCTGCCGGGCGGGGCCTCTTCGAAGCCGGCGGTGTCGACGGCCGTGAAGACGAGATCGCCGATCCGAGCCAGGCCCTCCCGACGGTCGCGCGTCACCCCCGGGCGGTCATCGACGAGCGCAAGCTTGCGGCCCACCAGCCGGTTGAACAGCGTCGACTTGCCCACATTGGGCCGACCGACGATCGCCGCGGTGAAACTCATGACCGCGTCCCGGGGGTGGCAATCTGGCGGGCAGGGGCCGGCTCAGCGGGCGGCCGCGCCGGCCTGCGGGGGATCCGGCCAGGCGGTGGGGGCCGGCGGCTGAGCCTGCGGCGTCTGCTGGGCGCCCTGCGCCGGCCGCGTGCGCGCATCAGGCGCCGCCGGCACTGCGTCCCACACCGAAGACCCTGACGCCCCTTGCGGCGCCGGCGCGGGCGACGTGCCCGTGGCCTGCTGCGACTCGCCCGCGGCGGGCTTTGCGCGCGGCCGGCTCGCGCGCTGCTGCGGCGGCGCGCTCGGGCGCGCGCTGCGGCGCGGCGCGGCCTTGGGCTTCGGCTTTTCCGCGACGCTCTGCTCGGGGGCGGGGGCGGCCGCGGCCTCCGCCGCGCCGGGCATCAGCTCCGGCGGGATGCCCTGCTGCACGCCGGGCACGCCCTCGGGAAACACCGGCCGGCGGTCGCCCGGCAGCGGCTTCTTGGCGGTGCCGAACGGGTTGAAGTTGTGGAGCGCCTCCGAGACGTTGTCCATCACGTCGGTCGTTTCGCAGCCGGCGAGGCCGAGCGAAAGCGCGATCGACGCAGCGAGGATGAGGGGGCGACGCAGAAACATGGGGCTCGACCTCCGCCTCAGCGTTCAGCTCTTGGCTTCCGTGGCGCCGAGCGCCAGCAGCATTTCGGTGCGCGCGCGCGTGCCAGGCGGTGTCTCGGCATCGCTCAGGATCGCGTCGATCCATTGCCGTGCCGCGGCGGCGTTGCCGCTTCGCCAGGCGGACAGGGCGAGGAGTTCGCGCGCGGTGTGGCGGAACGCGCCGTCCGGCCCCGCAAGCGCCTCCAGGCGCGCGCGCATCGCATCGTAGGGCGCGGCGTCCACGAGCAGCAGCCCGGCGCGAATCTGCGCGAGATCGCGCAGCGGGCGGGGCACCGAGGCGTCGCCCGCGATCTCGTCGTATCGCTTCACCGCGCCGTCGCGGTCCCTCTGCGCGAGCTCGGCCGCGGCGCGCAGCCGCGCGAGCACGCCATAGGCGCCGCCCTTGGCGGCGATGGCCTCGAAGGCCGCTTCAGCCTCGGCGTGCTTGCCCTGGGCGGCGAGCGAAATGGCGGACTCGAAGACGGCTCCCGCTTCCGCAGCCTTCTTCGCTTCCCACCAATGGTAGCCGCGCCAGCCGCCGACGCCCAACACGATCACCACGGCGACGGCCATCACGAGGCCGCCGTAGCGATCCCAGAACTGCTTCAACCGCTCGCGTCGGACTTCCTCGTCAACTTCCTGAAAGATGTCGGCCACTCAACTCTCCGATCGGACGCAAGGCGGCCGGCCTTCCGGCACAACGGAATCCTTGCCGCGTAGGATAAAGATATGGCGCAGCCGTGGCAAAGCAGGCCCCTGACGGCGCCGCGTCAGCCAGCAAATGCCGGCACGCCGATGACCAAAGGGTGAAAAACGAAGCCGAGCGCAAGATAAACCAGCAGGCCGACCACGACCGCCACGACATCGTTGCGCCAGCCGGCCGCGGCCGCGCCGTCCGCGGCGCCGCTCGTCGCTTCGCGGCGCTTGACCGCAAGGCGATCGAACACCGCCCAGCCGAGAATCGACCCGAAGAGCACGATCGAGCCGAGGTCGCCATTGGCGAGCAGATGCGCCGCCGCCCACAGCTTCACCCCGGCCAGCATCGGGTGTTTCAGTGTGCGCTTGATGTGGCCGGGCACATAGGCCGCAACGACGAGGATGGTCGCGGGCGCCATCAGAAGCGCCACAACGTGCCGGGTCCAGGACGGCGGGTCCCAGACGGGAATCCAGTCGGTCGCTTGGTAGAGCCCGAAGCCATAGGCGATGAGGCCGATGCCGATGGCCGCCACGAGGCTGAAGCCGAGCTTGTAGGGCCCTTCGCCCAGGCGTGCGACGAGCGCGGCGCGGGCCGCGCGGAACGTGACGAAAACGTGCGTGCCGATGAACAGGGCCAGGCCCGCGATCATAACCGCAAGCCCCATGCTCAGTCCTCCTCGGATTGTCGCTTCTTGAGCGCGGCGAGCGCCGCGAAGGGGTGCGCATCGGCCTCCGGGGTCTCGCGAACCGAGAACACCGCGCCCGGCTTGCGCGGATAGGGGTCGATGCCGAGCATCAGAAATTCCGTCGCGATGGCCCCGAGGTCGATGGCGCCGCCGACCAGCGGTTCCGGCGGCTCGCCCGAGCCGAATGCGGTCTGCTCGTGGCCCGCGGCCGGCTCGGCCGGCGCGGCGGGATCGAAGACGAGATCGACGTCTTCGACGATCTCGTTGGTCAGCGGCTCCAGGGTGACGACGCAGGTCTGCACCACGGTCGCCGACACGGTGCCGTTGACCCGCAGCCCGCCCCGGCCGTGATGATCCACGCGGAAAGTGGCGTCGAGCCGCCGCAGGGCGACGAGGCCCGCCGCGCGGGCGAGCCGTTCGCGCGTCGGCTGGTCGGCCGTGCAGACGAAATCCTGGCCTTCGGCGGGAACATCTTCAACGCGCACGGGAACGCTCCAAAGCGTCTCGTTCGTCATGACGGCCCTCCCTGGCTCGGATTCGGCGGCGCGAGCGCGCCGGCTTCGGCGGGCGCGGGGAAGCGCACGCTTCCGGCCGCGATGGCGGCCTCCTCCTGGCCTGCCAGCATCTCCCCGCACAGTCGCACATAGGCGGCAAGCCGCGCCGGCCCGGCCGCGGCGTCGGCCGCCCCGGCGAACACGTTGCGCGCCAGCGCCGCGGCGAGGGCGCCGTCGTCCGCGGCGTCGAGCGCGCGGTCGTAGGCCGCGGCGCGGCCGTAGAACGCCTCTCCGATCCGCCGCATCTTCCGCGGAACCGCCAGATCGCTCACCCCCATTTCCCGCAAATTGTGGTCCATGTCGCGGCAGAAATGGTCGAACAGGGCCTGGGCGGCGGCCTGCGCGTCCGGGGCACCCGCCCGCAGCCGCCGGATGACGAGGGCAAGATGCAGCACGATCATGTCGAAGCGACCTTCGACCGTATCGGGCACGCCCAGTTCGGCGTAGAACGGCGGCCGTCGCGCCTGCGCCACGATCGCGCCATAGAGGGACACGATGCTGTCCTGAGCCCGTTTGCGGCGGAACAAGCTCAACATCACAACTCCACCCGGGTCATGTCTTTTCCGGCGGTTTCACCGGCCTCCTCCGTGCGTCCGTTATGGTGCAGGCCCGCCGACGGTGTTCCGTCCGCTTCATGCCGTCCGGCGCGGACCATTGCAAATGACGGGTGCGCGCGATAGGGGAAGCCCGCTGCAAAGGATCATGATGAAAGCCCTTGGTACACAACGCGTCGACGGCCGGCGCTCGCTTCGCCCGCTTAGGGCGGTGCTGCTCGCCGGTGCAATCGCCATCGCCGTCGGGGTCTCCGGCTGCCTCACCCAGACCTACAACCGCGGCTATATCCTGCCCGAGGGGGCGCTCGAACAGGTGCCGCTCGGCGCGAGCCAGGAGCAGGTGCTCGTCGTGCTCGGCACCCCTTCGACGGTGGCGACGATCGACGGCGAGGTGTTCTACTATATCTCCCAACGCACGGAGCAGACCTCGTTCCTGCCCGCCAAGGTCGTCGACCAGAGGGTCGTCGCCGTCTACTTCGACAAGGACCGGCGCGTGCGGCGCATCGCCAATTACGGCATGAAGGACGGCCGGATCTTCGACTTCGTGAGCCGCACGACCCCGGCCGGAGGTCAGGAACTGTCGTATCTGACCTACGTGTTCAAGGTGCTCGGGACGAACTGACCGCCCGGCGTTTGCGACCTTGCGGCGGGCACCCCGCGTGCTCCGGCTGTTCGTGACGAACGGGGCGGAAGGGCAGGGGCCTTTGCCTTCGCCGCGGTTACTCTGTTCGTGACGGAAGGGCCGGAAGGCCCGGCCTGTCCGTCCTCGCGCGAGCGAGCTGCCTTCAAAAGGCTAGGGGGCGAATTGACGGCCCGGCGTCGCCGTCTTCGTCGCGGGCCGAACGCCCGCCTGTCTTCGTTTTCGTTTCTCGCGTCTTGCGGGCTCAAGGGCCCGGTTTGCCGACCGGCGCGCCCAACGAGGGCGGGCGCCGGTCGGCCTCGATCTCGCGGGCGCTCCCGCTCAGTGGGCCAGGATCGCGAGCAGCAGCAGCGCCACGATGTTGGTGATCTTGATCGCCGGGTTCACGGCCGGACCCGCCGTATCCTTGTACGGATCGCCGACCGTGTCGCCGGTGACCGCAGCCTTGTGCGCGTCGCCGCCCTTGACATGCGTGACGCCGTCCTTGTCGACGAAGCCCTCCTCGATGGTCTTCTTGGCGTTGTCCCACGCGCCGCCGCCGGAGGTCATCGAGATCGCGACGAACAGGCCGTTGACGATGACGCCGAGCAGCGAGGCGCCGACCGCCGCGAGAGCATTGGCCTTCGACCCCGAGATCGCCAGCACGCCGAAATAGGTGACGAGCGGCGCCAGCACCGGCAGGAGGGACGGCACGATCATCTCCTTGATCGCCGCGCGCGTGAGCATGTCCACGGCGCGCCCGTAGTCCGGGCGGTCCTTGCCCTCCATAATGCCGGGCTTCTCGCGGAACTGGCGGCGCACCTCCAGCACCACCGCGCCGGCGGCGCGGCCGACGGCCGTCATGGCGATGCCGCCGAACAGGTAGGGGATGAGGCCGCCGAAGATGAGGCCAGCCACGACGTAGGGGTTCGACAGGTCGAACGAGACCGTGCCGATGTCCTTGAAGTAGGGCGCCCCGCTCGCCGTGAAGGCCTGGATGTCATTGGTGTAGGCCGTGAACAGCACCAGGGCGCCGAGCCCGGCGGAGCCGATGGCGTAGCCTTTGGTCACCGCCTTGGTCGTGTTGCCGACGGCGTCGAGCGCGTCGGTCGACTGGCGGACCTCCTTCGGCAGGCCCGCCATTTCGGCGATGCCGCCGGCGTTGTCCGTCACCGGGCCGAAGGCGTCGAGCGCGACGATGATGCCGGCAAGGCCGAGCATGGTCGTGACCGCGATCGCAATGCCGAACAGGCCCGCGAGCTGGAAGGTGACGATAATGCCGGCAACGATGACGATCGCGGGCAGCGCCGTCGCCTCGAGCGACACCGCGAGACCCTGGATCACGTTGGTGCCGTGGCCGGTGACGGACGCCTGCGCGATCGAGCGGACCGGCCGCTTGCCGGTGCCCGTGTAGTACTCGGTGATCCACACGATGAGCGCGGTCACGATGAGGCCCACGAGGCCGCACACGAACAGGTTCGTACCCGTGAGCGTGAGCCCGCCCGCCGCGCTGATCGGACCCCACCCGATGAGGGCATGGGTTGCGACCCCCAGGCCCACCACCGTGAGGACGCCCGTCGCGATGAAGCCCTTGTAGAGGGCGCCCATGATCGAGTTGTTGGCGCCGAGCTTCACGAAGAAGGTGCCGACGATCGAGGTGACGATGCAGGCCGCGCCGATGCCGAGCGGATACAGCATCATCGGAACGAGGGTCGGCTGGCCGACGAAGAAGATCGCCGCGAGCACCATCGTGGCGACGACGGTCACCGCATAGGTCTCGAACAGGTCGGCGGCCATGCCGGCGCAGTCGCCGACATTGTCGCCGACATTGTCGGCGATGGTTGCCGGGTTGCGCGGATCGTCCTCGGGAATGCCGGCCTCGACTTTGCCGACGAGGTCGGCGCCGACGTCCGCGCCCTTGGTGAAGATGCCGCCGCCGAGACGGGCGAAGATCGAGATCAGCGACGCGCCGAAGCCGAGGGCCACCAGGGCGTCAATGACGGTGCGGCTCTCCGGCTGGAGGCCGACGAGGCCGGTCAGAACCGCGAAATAGACCGATACGCCGAGCAGCGCGAGCCCGGCGACCAGGAGGCCCGTCACCGCGCCGGCCTTGAAGGAGATGTCGAGGCCGGCCGCGAGAGACTTCGTCGCGGCCTGGGCGGTGCGGACATTGGCGCGCACCGAGACGTTCATGCCGATGAAGCCGGCGGCACCCGACAGCACCGCGCCGATGAGGAAGCCGATCGCCACCGGCACGCCCAGGAGGAGCCAAATGCCGACGAAAATGACCGCTCCCACCCCGGCGATCGTGATGTACTGGCGTTTGAGATAGGCCTGTGCGCCTTCGCGGATGGCGGCAGCGATTTCCTGCATGCGCTGCGTGCCCGCGTCCGCAGCCATCACCGACTGGATTGCCCAGATGCCGTAAACGACCGAAAGCGCGCCACAGGCGACGATGGCCCATAAAGCTGTCATGACTCACCTTGTTTTGTGTTTCGGCTGGAGAGCGCGTCCGTTCTCGCCGGCCCGTGTCGGCTTTCGGACGCGATAATGCCCGGCCCGCGTCAAAGCGGCGCGGACATTGCCAAAATCCGTCTGTCAAGGCAACGGCGAATCGCCCGGATCTTGCGGCGATTAGCGCGACAAATGGCGCGCGCGGGCCCCTTGCGCGCGGCGCCGCGAGGGGTCAGGCCGGCCTCTCGCGCCGCTTCAACCCGGCCCAGCCGAGCAGCGCCGCCGCGAGGCCGACCACCGGAAACACCACCGCATTGACGAAGGTCCAGCCGTAGGTTGCAAGCAGCGAGCCGGATAGGAACGAGCCGAAAGCCATCGTGCCGAAGATCATGAAGTCGTTGAAAGCCTGCACGGTGGTCCGCTCCTCGGGCCGGCAGCAGTCCGTCACCATGGCGGTCGCGCCGATGAAGCCGAAGTTCCAGCCGACCCCGAGCAGCGCGAGCCCGATCCAGAAATTGGCGAGGCCGATCCCGGAGAGCTCGATCACCGCGGTCGCCACATTCAGCGCGAGGCCGAGGGCGACGATGCGCTCGACCCCGAATCGATTGATCAGGCTGCCGGTGAAGAAGCTCGGCAGGAACATGCCGAGCACATGCCATTGGATGCCCAGCGTCGCGTCGCGGCTGTCGTGCCCGCACAGCACCATGGCGAGGGGGGCCGAAGTCATGATCATGTTCATGATCGCATAGCTCGCGACCCCGCACGCCACCGCCGCGACGAACCGCGGTTGGCGCAGAATCTCCGTGAGCGGACGGCCGGCGCCGGCGCCGGCCCGCCCCGCCGGCCGGGGCGGCGGGGGCCGCGCCCCCCCCCCCCCGGCCGCCCCGCCCCGCGGGCCGGGGGCCCCACACCCGGGGGGGGGGGCGGGCGGGCGGGGGCGCCGCCCCGCCCGGCCGGACGGGGAATCTTGAGCAGCGACAGCACGCCCGCGGCCGCCACGGCAAGCAGGCTCTGCGCGGCATAGCTCGCGACGAAGACATAGGGCTGCCACAGATCCTGCGTCGCGATGACGAGCTGCGGGCCCAGAATCGCCCCACCGATGCCGCCCATCAGCACCCAGGAGATCGCCTTCGGCTTGAAGGACTCGCTCGCCGTGTCGGTGGCCGCGAAGCGGTAGGCCTGCGTCGCGGCGGCGTAGAAGCCGGTGCAGAAGGTGCCCAGATTGAACAAGAGAAAGGAATTCAGAATGACCGCCGCCCCGCACAGAAGCCCCGTCAGCACGCCGAAGGCGGTGCCGATCTGAAACGCCGTCCGGCGGCCGAATCGCCTGGCGAGCGCCCCGATCGGCAGGGTCGCGGCCCACAGGCCGAGCACGTAGATGCTCACCGGCAGCGTCGCCAGCGTCTTGTCGGGCGCAAGCATCGCGCCGACGATGCTCGCCGTCGTGAAGATGATGACGTTGTTGGCGAGCCCGAAGGCCTGCGCGACCGCGAGAACGAGCGTATTGCGCCGGGCAAGCCGATCATCGATCCCCGCCTCCTTCGCAAATTCGACGACTGCCGTCATGCCAATCCCGCCCCCTTCGAGATCGTGGCAGCTTTAGCGGCGCCGGCGGCCCGTGGCTAGGCCGGCCCGCGCAAAACACCGGCGAGCCATGCCGAATTCCTGCCACCGCGGGCCGCAGCCGCGCTTCCGCCCCCGCGACGGCGCCTGTATCATGCCCGGCAGGGGAGCGAAACGGGAGGGGGCCATGGCCGAGCGGCTGATCACGGATCTGGGCGGTCTGCCCGCGGGCGCGATCCCGCGCGAAGAATACCACATGGTGTTCTGGGAAAAGCAGATGATCGCCACCTTCAACCTCTTGTGGGACAAGGGGATCTTCAATCTCGACGAATTCCGGCGCATGGTCGAGTCGATCGACGCCGAGCTCTACAAGACCTCCAACTTCTATCGGCGGCGGCTCGACGGCATGATCGACCTCCTCGTCGAGAAGGGCCTCCTCGACCCCGCGGAGCTCGAGGCGCGGACGCAACGCATTCTGCAAGAGGGAACGCGCGACCATGTCCCTTGAGAGGGGGCCTTACGCGCTCGGCGAGCGGGTGCGCATCCTCGACCTCGACAAGCCCGGCCATGTGCGCACGCCCATGTATGTGCGCGAGAAGGTCGGCGTCATCGAGCGCTATTGCGGCGACTTCGAAAATCCTGAGGAGCGGGCCTACGGCCGGGTGGGGCGCGAGCGCATCCGCCTCTACCGCGTGCGCCTGCGCCAGCGCGATCTGTGGCCGGACTACGAGGGCCCGGACAAGGACACGGTCGAGATCGAGATCTACGACCATTGGCTGCGGCCGGCCTCGGGGGGAGACTGACCATGGACCACGAGCATGACGGGCACGAGCATCATGAGCACGGCCGCGGGCTCCCGCCGCATCCGACGCGCGAGGACGACGACGTCGCGCTCACCTACGGCGAGGCGCGCTACCTCGCGTTGAAGTCGCTGCTGATCGAGAAGGGCCTCGTCACCGCCGACGAGATCCGCCGGCGCCTCGAAATCAACGAGCGCGGCAACCCGCAGCAGGGCGCGCGCATGGTGGCGCGCGCCTGGGTCGATCCGGCCTTCAAGGCGCGCATGCTCGCGGACGCCAAGGAGGCCGCGAAGGAGCTCGGGCTCGAGGTTACCGAGGCGAAGCTCGTGGCGATGGAAAATACGCCCGCCTGCCACAACCTCATCGTCTGCACGCTGTGCTCCTGCTATCCGCGCTCGCTGCTCGGCGAGCCGCCGGCTTGGTATGTGAGCAAGGCCTATCGCTCGCGCGCGGTGCGCGAGCCGCGCAAGGTGCTGCGCGAGTTCGGCCTCGACATTCCGGAGACCGTGGAGGTGCGCGTGCACGACAGCAATGCGGATCTGCGCTACATCGTGCTGCCGATGCGCCCGGCCGGCACCGAAGGCCTGAGCGAGGAGGAGCTCGCGGCGCTGGTGACGCGCGACTGCCTCGTCGGCGCGGCGGTGCCGCGCAGCCCGAACGCTTGAGAGCGCGCCGCGGTCGGCGGCGTGCTCCCTGTCAGATGATCAGTCCGATGACCCGAGGGCAGGGCTTTGCGCTCAGGATCGGGCGTTGATGGCTCGCCCGCGGCAGACCTCCGGAGACAGCGACATGGCCAAGTTCACCTACGACCACATCCATCTGCGCAGCCCCAACCCGGAGGCGACCGCCGCGTGGTACGAGCGCATGTTCGGGGCGGAAGTGATCCGCACCATGCAGGACGGCAAGCCGCGCATCGGCCTCAAGCTCGGCGGGGCCGACATCTTCATCGCGCCGGTGGCGCCGGGAAGCGGCGTCAATCCGCCGCCGGCCACGCCCCATCAGGGGCTCGATCATTTCGGGTTCGCGGTCACGAACATCGACGCCGTCGCGGCCGAGCTGAAAGCGAAGGGCGCCGAGTTCACCATGGACGTGACCACCATCCGCCCGGGCGTGCGCATCTGCTTCCTGCGCGGCCCGGAGGGCGTGTCGATCGAGCTGCTCGAGCGCAACCCCTCATACACCTGACCGCGGGCCAGGCGCGAGCGAGAGCGAGAAATTCGCTTCCTGAGGTGCGAACGAGCGAAGCGAAAAATTCCCCGTCGTCCTGAGGTGCGAGCGAGCAAAGCGAGCGAGCTTCGAAGGACGACGGTCCAATGCAATGAACCGGACAAATCGGCGTCATCCTTCGAGGCCCGCGCTCTCGCGGGCGCCTCAGGATGACGCGGCCCTTCAGGATGACGCGGCCTTTGCGTTAGACGACCGACCGAACGAACGGATCACTCCGCCGCCGCGACGGCGGGGCGCGCCGCGACCTTCGGAAATCGCCAGGCGCCGGGGTGGCGGATGGCGAGCGAGGCGGCCTCGGCCAGCGTGCGCACGCCGCATTGGCGCAGCGCGGCGCGGATCTCCTCCTCGAAGAAATCGGCGACGAAGGCGGGGCCTTCCGGCCCCAGCGCGCCGAGGCCGTACATGAACGGCCGGCCCGTCAGCGTCGCCTTGGCGCCGAGCGCCACGGCGCGGATCACGTCCATGCCGCTGCGCACGCCGCCGTCGAACAGCACGGTCGCGCGATCGCCCACCTGCGCGGCGATCGCCGGCAGGACGTCGATCGAGGCCGGCGCGCCTTCGAGCTGGCGGCCGCCGTGGTTCGACACCTGCACGCCGTCGACGCCGAGCGAGACCGCGCGCTCGGCGTCCTCGGGATGAAGGATGCCCTTGACGACGAGCGCGCGCGGCCACTTGTCGCGGAAGCGCTTGACCTCCTCCCAGGTGAACGCGCCGCTCACCTCGCGCTTCACGAAGGTCGCGACCTCCGCGTGGCTCGGATTCTCGCCGACATAGCGCGGATAGTTGGCGAAGCTCGGCTGGCCGTGCTTCAGCAGCGCGAGCAGCCAGGCCGGGCGCATCAGGAGTTCCCGGATGGTGCGAAAGTTCGGCCGATAGGGGATGACGAGGTCGTTGCGCAGCTCGCGCGGGCGCTTCGTGCGCGCCGGCACGTCGAGGGTCAGCACCAGCACGTGCACGCCGCACGCCTCCGCGCGGCGGACGAAGTCGAAATTGATCCGCAGATCGTCGCGCGGCACGCGATAAAGCTGATACCAGATCACGTCCGGCGCGCGCTCGGCCATGCGCTCGATCGGCGCGCCCGCGGAGCTGCCGAGCGTGAAGGGAATGCGCGCCTTTTGTGCCGCGTCCGCGAAGGCGTATTCGCCGCCCGGCCACATCAGGCCGGGAAGGCCCATCGGCGCGATGCCGACCGGCTGCGCGTAGCGGCGGCCGAACAGCTCCACCTCGATCGACACCGGCAGGTTTTCGACGCCGTAGCGCGGCACGATCTCGATCGCGTCGAGCGCGGCGCGATTGCGCGCGACGTTCGGCTCCGTCTCGCCGGCGCCGCCCTCGACGTAATCGAAGCCGAAGCTCGGGACCCGCTTCTTCGCGCGGCGGCGCAGGTCGTCGATCGTCGGGTAGCGCCGCTTGAGCTTCGCTTCCCGCGTTCTCGGTCCGGCGCCCCAGCCCTGCGGCTTTTCCGCCTTCGGATCGCTCATGGCGTAGTCCCCCTTGGACCCCCCGCGTTCCGCCCCCTCCGGCCGGCCGCCGGCCGGGCAGAAGTGACTGAACGACGTTTTCTCGAATTCTAGGGTCTTCCCGTCCGCGCCGCCAAATCGCGGCGGGCCGGAGCCTTCGGTCACGCGGCCGATCGCC
>JADGHE010000026.1 GCA_019689555.1 Variibacter sp.
GGTCGGCAAGCCCGGGGGCGGGCGGGACGAGACTGGCTGCGACCGAAAGCAACAGGGTCACGGAGAGCGGGCCTTGCCGCCCTCGCAACACAATTTTCACCATGATGCAGTCTGATTCGATGCGGGTGGCCGGCCTATAGGGCATCGATCTGTGCAACCGGTTAAGCGCGCCCGGCATCGAAGGGAGTTCCGTATGCGTGCCATCTTGCGGGCCATCAGTGTCCCACTCGCTCTCGTTGCTGCGGCAGCCGTGGCACTCGCCCAAGCCTCCGTCCGGCCGACCACCTATTCCTCGAACGAGCTCGTCGACGCCGGCCACCGCTTCTTCGGCACGGTCTCGCGCGGGCTTGCGAGCGTCATCGAGAAGGCGGTCAGCCAATGGGGCTTGCCGAACGGCTACATTCTCGGCCAGGAGGGCGGCGTCGCCATCATCGGCGGCGTGCGCTACGGCGAAGGCACGCTTTATACGAAGAACGCCGGCGATCTGCGCGTGTACTGGCAGGGCCCGTCCCTCGGTTGGGACCTCGGCGGCGACGGCGACCGCACCATGATGCTGGTCTACAACCTGCCGTCGACCGATGCCGTCTATCAGCGTTTCGGCGGAGTCGACGGCTCGGCCTATCTGGTCGGCGGGTTCGGAATGACGGTCTTGACCGCCAACAACATCGTCGTGGTGCCGATCCGGTCCGGCGTCGGCGCCCGCCTCGGGCTCAATATCGGCTATCTGAAGTTCACGCCGCAGCCGACCTGGAACCCATTCTGACGAACCCGTTCTGACGCCCCGCGCGCCGGACCGGCCGCGGGCTGCACGACGCCCCCGGGCATCCTATCTTCGACACCGGCGGAAACCTGGGCTAGCCCAAGGGTTGGTCTTTAGTTCGGCGGCCGGCCTGTGGCATGGTGACGGCGCTGCGGCTTCCGGAGGCGGTCGTTCATGATCGAACCGATGATGTATTTCGGGCTCGGCTTTCTGGCCGCCTGCCTCATCGCTCTTGCCATCGTCCCCCTCGTTCACGCCCGCGCGGTGCGGCTGACGACGCGCCGGATCCAGGCTTCGCTGCCGATCTCGATGGCCGAAATCCAGGCGGACAAGGACCAGCTCCGCGCCGAATTCGCCATGACGACGCGCCGGCTCGAAATGACCGTGGAGCAGCTCAAGGCCAAGGTGACGGCCCAGCTCGCGGAAATCGGCAAGAAGTCCGAGGTCGTCGTGAAACTCAAGAGCGAGCTCGACGAAAAGGCGGCGGCCCTCGCCGCGCTCGAGACGCGGGAAAAGGCTCTGCAAGCGAAGCTGCGCACGAGCGAAGAGCAGCTCGGCCTCAAGAGCGCCGCGCTGCAAGACGCCGAACGCAAGCTCGCCGAGCGCGAAGCCGAGCTCGCCCGGCTCGGCATGAATTTCGAGGAGCGCGCCGTCGCGGCCGACAGCCATCGCATCGAAATCGTCGCGCTGCAGACCCAGATCGCCACGCTGCGGGATCAGGCCGCCGATCTCGAAACGCAGGTCAAGCGCGCGGCCGACCGCGCCGCCCAGGACCGCGCCGCGGCGGAGGCGGCGAGCCGCGACCTCGAAGCCGAACGCGGCAAGGCCGCCGCGCTGACCTCCCGCGTGAGCCAGCTCGAACAGCAGCTCGCCGCCCAGAGTGCCGGGGCCGAGGCGCTCGATCGCCGTGTGAAGGAGCTCGAGGCCCTGCTCGGCGAACAGGACCGGCGGCTCGCCGAGACGAGCCGCGAGCGCGATCGGTTGCGGCGCGATCTCGAGTCTGCGCGCGCCGCCGAACGGAAGCTGCAGGAGGACCTCGCGGCCGCGGAGCTTCGCCAGCAGAGCGCGAGCGAGGCGCTGCGCAGCGAAAAGGCGCTGCTCGAAGGCCAGCTCGAGCGGGCGCGCGAGGAGCGCGCCCGACTGCAGCGGGAGCTTGCCGCGCTCCGGCGCGAGGCCGAGTCATTGCGCGAGACGGAGCGGACGGAGAACGCGCTGCTGCGCGAGCGCATCAACGACGTCTCGGCGGAGGTGGCGCGGCTCATGGCCGCGCTCGAAGGGGCGGACTCGCCGATCATGAGGATCGTGGCCCAGGACCCCGACACGGCGATCGTCCATCAGGCCGGCGCGCAGAACGGAAGCCAGAGCGGCGCGACGCCCCTCCCGCGCGCGCGCGGCGGCATCAGCCTGGCCGAGCGCATCCGCGCGCTGCAAAGCCGCGCGTCCCGCGCCTCGTCGGCGCCCTGAGCCCGAGGCGACGATGGCGTGCGGGAAGGCTCGCGGCGCGGCCCTTGCGGCCATGGCGCTCCTCGCCTGGAGCGGAGGATGGGCCGCGGCGCAGCATCCGGAGATCGAAAAGCGCCGCGCCGCCGAACGCACGAGCTTCAGCGACGCGGAGATCGCCCGCGGATTCTTCAAGGTCGCCTTCGGCGCCGAGCTCGGACTCGGCGGGCGCGTCGACCGCATCCGCAAATACGAACAGCCCGTCCGCGTCTATGTGGAGGGCGCGGCCCCGCCGGAGCGCCACACCGCGGTCGCGCGGGTGGTCGACGACATCCGCCGGCATGTCGCCCACATCGACATCGCGATGACGCGCGAGCGGCGCGATGCCAATTTCATCGTCCGCCTGGTGCGCGACCGCGACCTCGCGCGCACCGTCCGCGCGATCTACGGCGCAAACGGCTCGCGCATCGTGCGCTCGCTCGAGCCGCAATGCCTGTCGGGCATCCGCAAGGACGACCGCTATCGCATCGTCGGGTCCGACGTGATCCTGGTCGTCGATGCCGGCACCTTCATCTTCTACGACTGTGCCTACGAGGAGCTGCTGCAGGCGCTCGGGCCGATCCGCGACGACCCCACGGTGCCGTGGACGATGTTCAACGACGACGTGCAGATGGGTTTCTTCGACGTCTACGACCAGTATCTTCTGAACATCCTCTATCATCCGCGCATTCGCGCGGGCATGACGCGCGCCGAGGTGCGGCGCCTGCTGCCCGCCATCATGCCGGACGTGCGCGCCTTTGTCGCCGCGGCGAACGGGCTGCCGCGCTAGGCCGCGTCCAGGAGCGCGGAAAGGCGGGCGCCTTCCGAGGGCGCCGCCGCGAGGCGTGGCTCAAGCGACGTGCCGCACCTCGCCGCCGCCCGGCGGCGGAATGGCCACGCCTTCGGCGGCATATTCGTTGAGCTTGTTGCGCAGCGTGCGGATCGAGATGCCGAGAATGTTCGCGGCGTGCGTGCGGTTGCCGAGGCAGTGCTTCAGCGTCTCGAGGATGAGGTCGCGTTCGACATCGGCGACGGTGCGGCCGACGAGCGAGCGCGTCACCTGCTCGGCCGTCAGGGCGGCGTGAGTCACGGCCGGGCCGGGTCCGCCGCTCTCCTCCAGGCGCGCGCCATCCGGCGCCCGGATGGCGTCGACCCCGATTTCGGGCCCGGTCGCGAGCAGCACCGCGCGGTGAATGGTGTTCTCGAGCTCCCGCACATTGCCGGGCCAGCGGTTCACCACCAGGGCCCGGCGCGCATCGGCCGACAGCGGGCGCAGCGGAATCCCGTTCGCCTCGGAGTATTTGCGCACGAAATGCTGGGCGAGCTCCAGAATGTCCGCCGGGCGCTCGCGCAGCGGCGGAATCTTCAGGTTCACCACGTTGAGGCGATAGAGGAGGTCCTCGCGGAACTTGCCCTCGCGCACGGCCTCGGCGAGATTGCGGTTCGAGGTCGCGAGCACGCGGATGTCGACCGGCACCGGCCGGCTGCCGCCCACCCGGTCGATGACCCGCTCCTGCAGCGCACGCAACAGCTTCGCCTGTAGGCGCACGTCCATCTCGGAGATTTCGTCGAGCAGCAGCGTGCCGCCGGAAGCCTCCTCGAACTTGCCGATGCGGCGCGCCACCGCCCCGGTGAACGCGCCCTTCTCGTGGCCGAAAAGCTCGGATTCGAGCAGCGCCTCCGGAATGGCCGCGCAGTTGACGGAGATGAAGGGGGCGCGCGCGCGGTTCGACTTGCTGTGGACGTAGCGCGCGAGCACCTCCTTGCCGGTCCCCGATTCCCCCGTGATAAGCACCGATGCGTCGGACGGCGCGATCTGCTGGGCGAGCTTGACCACGCGGGCCATCGCCTCGTCGCGAAAGATGAGCTCGCGCTGATCGTCGGCGACGGCGGCAAGCACCGCCGCGATCATCTCGGGATCGGGCGGCAGCGGAATGTACTCCTTCGCGCCGGCATGGATCGCCGCCACCGCCGCGCGCGCATCCGTGCCGGTGCCGCAGGCGACGACGGGAACGTGAATGTGCTCGGCCGCGAGCTGCTGGACGAGCCGGCCGATGTCGAGTGCGACATCCACCATCAGAAGATCGGCGCCGCGCCCGCCGCGCAGCACGCGCAGCGCCTGCTCGACGGTGTCCGCGTGAGTGACGGTCGCGCCCTTGTCCATGGCGATCTTGGTGGCGAGCGTGAGCTGCCCGTCCAGGCTGCCGACGATCAAAAGACGCATGGCTCAAATCCTTTCATCACATCGTCGCGACGGACGGACTCGTCAGTTGCGATCCGACTTGATGATCTCCGTCATCGTGACGCCGAGCTTGTCCTCGACCAGCACCACCTCGCCGCGCGCGACCAGGCGGTTGTTGACGTAGATGTCGATCGCCTCGCCGACTTTGCGATCGAGCTCCAGCACCGAGCCCGGCCCGAGCCGCAGCAGGTCGCCGACGTCCATGCGCGCCCGCCCGAGCACGGCCGAGACCTGGACCGGCACGTCGAAGACGGCCTCGAGGTCCGCTGCGGATCGCGTGATGGTCTCGCCGTTCGTCGGCGCGACCGCGCCGTCGGTGGCGTCGAGCCCCTCGCCCGACTCGAGGTCCGGCAACGGCAGCTTTTTGTCCTCGTCGCTCATGGCATGATCCCCGAAGGCGCCGTCCCGTCCGTGGACGCACGCCGCACTGCGAGATAGCGCTCGACCGCTTCCGCGATCGCCGCCTGAACCGCGGCGCGGTCACGGATCGCGCCGCCGTCCGCCCATTCGATGCGGCAGTCGCCCGCCTCGAGTCCCGGTTCCGCGAGCACGACGAGGCGTCCACCAAAGCCGCAGGCGGCCGCGATCTCTTCGAGGCGCGTGCGCGCCTCCTCGAAGACCGCGCCGCCGACGCGGACGACGACGTGCGGCGCGCCGACCAGATGCCGGAAGCAGTCCGCGGCGAGCGCCGCGATCTCGGCAAACGGCTCGCGCCGGATCAGCTCGCCCGCGAGCTTGCTCGCGACCGCGACCGCCACCTCGACCGCCTCGGTTTCCATGCGGGCCTCGACGGCGTGCAAGCTGCGCGACAGCCTGTCGAGCGCCGCCGCCGCCGCGGCCATCGCATCGGCCAGCGTCCGCGCCGTCTCGGCCTCGGCCTCGGCCCGCCCGGCGGCGTGGCCCTTGCGGAATCCGCGCGCCTCCGCCTCCGCCAGCGCCGCCTGGTGCTGGGCCGCCGACGCCGCCCCGGGCTTGCCGCGGCCGAAGTCGGTGTCGAAGAGAAATTTCGCCGGTGCCGGCATTCGCGTCTCCTCAATACACCAGTTCGTCTTCGCCGCGGTTCTTCGAGATCATGATCTCGCCCTTGGCGGCCAGGTCCTTCGCCAGATTGACGAGCATCGACTGCGCCTCGTCGACGTCGCGCAGGCGCACCGGCCCCATCGCCTGCATATCGTCGACGAGCATCTTCGCGGCGCGGCTCGACATGTTGCTGAGGAAGAAGGCGCGCACGGTCTCGGAGGCGCCCTTGAGCGCGATCGCGAGCTTGTCCTTGTCCACGTACCGCATCAGCGTCTGGGCCGAGGCGGTGTCGAGCTTGATGAGGTCGTCGAAGGTGAACATCAGGTTCTTGATGCGCTCCGCGGACTCGCGGTTCTGCTCCTCGAGCGCGGTCAGGAACCGGGTCTCCGTCTGGCGGTCGAAATTGTTGAAGATCTCCGCCATCACTTCGTGCGCGTCGCGCCGGCGCGTCTGCGAGAGGTTCGACATGAATTCGGTGCGCAGCGTCTGCTCGACGCGCTCGAGCACGTCCTTCTGCACCGAGTCCATGCGCAGCATGCGCGAGACGACGTCGAACGCGAGGTCCTCGGGCAGGATGGAGAGGACCTTGGCGGCGTGCTCCGGCCTGATCTTGGAGAGCACGACCGCAATCGTCTGCGGGTATTCGTTCTTGAGATAGTTCGCGAGCACCTGCTCCTGAACGTTCGACAGCTTCTCCCACATGTTGCGGCCGGCGGGGCCGCGGATCTCCTCCATGATGGAGGAGACGCGATCCGCCGGCAGATATTGCTGCAGCAGCCGCTCCGTGGCGTCATAGTTGCCCATCAGCGCGCCGGACGCGGAAAGGCGGGAGACGAATTCCAGCATCAGGTTTTCGACCGCCGCCGCGTCGACGACGCCGAGCGAGGACATGGCGACGGACAGCGTGCGCAGCTCGTCGTCGTCGAGCAGCTTCCAGATCTTGCCGCCGTACTGCTCGCCCAATGCCAGCATCAGGACCGCGGCGCGCTCGACCCCGCGCAGCTCGCGCGGGGGCTGCGTCGCGTTCTGCGCGGTCTGCCGGCCCGCGAGCGTCGCCACCAGTTCGGCGATCTCGTTGGACTGGTTCTGTACGGTGTTTGCAACAGCGGAAGACGACATGGTCTACGCAGTTTCATGAAGCCATTGGCGGATGATGGCGACCGTTTCGTGCGGGTTGCGGTCCGCGAGCTCTCCGAGCTTCTGGATCGACTGGGCGTGGAGCTGCCCCCTCACCTGCGCGATGTCGATCATCTTCGCGGTGTCGCTGGCGAGCTGAGCGGACTGCTCGGCGGCTGCGATCGGCTGCGCCGCCGCCGCCGGCGCGGCGAGCGCCGGCGTTTCAACCTGGGCGAGGGCGGGACGCTCTTCCGGCGTGATGATGCGGCGGACCAGCGGGCGCACGACGAACAGAAGCACGAGGGTGGCGAGCACGGCGAGCACGCCCATCTCCGCCCAGCGCATGACGTCGGCCTTGGTGAAGGCGAAGAACGACGTCCATTCGGACGACTCCCCGACGAGCGGGGCCGGCGCCTCGGCGAAGCGCAGATTCACGACCTCGACGCGGTCGCCGCGGCTCTCGTCGAAGCCGATGGCCGTGCGCACCAGCGCCGCGATGCGGTCCAGCTCCTCCTGGGAGCGGGGCTGGTACACGGACTCGCCCTTTTCGTTCTTGCTGTAGATGCCGTCGACCAGCACTGCGGCGGAGATGCGCTTGACGCGCCCCCCTTCGATCACCTCGGTCTTGGTCGTGCGGGAAATCTCGTAGTTGACGATCTCCTCGCTCTTCCGGTTCTGCTCGCGGACCGTCGCGTTGTCGCCCCCGCGGCCCGCGGCACCCGGCAGCTCGTTCGCCACCGTGACCTGCCCCTCGCGATCGCCGCTTAAGGACTGCTCCTCGCGCGTCTGGCTCGAGCGCACGACCCGGCCCTCCGGATCGTAGCGGTCCGAGGTCTGGGTGATGCGGTTGAGGTCGAAGTCGGCGGTGAGCTGCACGCGCGCCCGCCCGGGGCCGACCACCGAGGTGACGATGGACTCGATCTGCTCGCGCAGGCGGCGCTCGAAGGCCTGCTGCCGTTCGAAGCCACTGAGGCCCACGCCCGCGGCGCCCGCCTCCGCCGACCCGTCGGCGAGAAGCTGGCCCGCCTCATCGACGATCGAAATCCGGTCGGGCTTGAGGCCGTTCACCGCCGTCGCCACGAGGTGCCGAATCGCGCGCACCTGCTGGGGCTCGAGGCTCCCGCGCACCTTGAGCACGATGGACGCCGAGGGCTCGAACGTCTCGCGCGAGAACAGCGGCCGCTCCGGCAGCACGAGATGCACACGCGCCGCCTGCACGCGTTCGATCGAGCGGATGGTCCGGGCGAGCTCCCCTTCGAGGGCGCGCAGCCGGTTTATGTTCTGGACGAAGGTGGTGGCGCCGAGAACGTCGGACTTGTCGAAGATTTCGTAACCGACGCCGCCGCCCTTGGGCAGCCCGGCCTCGGCGAGCTTCACGCGCAGGCGGGCCACCTGGTCCTTCGGAACCAGGATCGAGCTGCCGTCCCCGCGCAGCTCGAACGCGATCCCCTGCCGTTCCAGCTCCTTCACGATGGCGCCCGAATCGCCGGGCGCAAGATCGGTGAACAGCAGGGTCATCTGCGGCGCCGTGACCCGCAGAATCAGGAAGGCGAAGAAGGCCACGAGCGCCGAAGTGACGGCAGCCATGGCCGCCAGCCGTGCCGCCCCCAGCGTTCTGACAAAATCAAGCAGCCCTTGCACGGAACCCAACCCGATCCGACGCGAATTCCCATCGCGCTGACCCGGCAAGAATTGCCTGCCTTATGGTTTCCGATTGGTTAACCGCCGCCGACCGGCAGGCAAAATCTTCCGCCGCCGCCGATCGGCGGCGCAGGGCGTGGGCGCCCGCGCATCCCCGCAAACGAAAACGCCGGCCTTGCGGCCGGCGTTTTCCGCAACCCGCGCGCGACGCCTATTGGCGATACTGCTGGATCCGTGTGGTGCGCAGTCCCGCGAGCCCATGGCGGTCGATCGAATACTGCCAGGACAGAAACTCTTCGACCGTCAACGTGTACCGGCTGCATGCCTCCTCGAGGGACAACAAGCCGCCCCGTACGGCCGCGACCACCTCGGCCTTGCGCCGGATCACCCAGCGCTTGGTGCCGGGGGCCGGCAGATCGGCGATCGTCAACGGACTTCCGTCGGGCCCGATGACGTACTTCACTCTCGGGCGCATGGGCTCGGTCATGGGTACTCTCACAGGACACGGAACAGACCAAACTTGCCGTGACCCTACGCTTGGCGGCTTAAGATTTGCCTAAGCGCTCAATTCGATTGAGAAAATAATGCCGAGTACCGGCCGCGGGCGCGGCCGGTCGAAGCGCCGCGGACACTGCGCGCCCCGCTATGTCCCCGCGCGATGCACCTGCTTGATCTTGTCCAGCGTGAAGGTCTGGTCGCCGATGGACACGAGCGGCGGGCTCTTGGAGACGTCGACCCCGTCCACCACGCCCGTCACCTCGGTCGAGACGGCGACCGACCGGCCGGCCGCGTCCTTGGCGGTGATGCTGATCTTGTAGTCGCCCGCAGGCCAGATCGAGCCGTCGTTGCCCTTGCCGTCCCAGACGAACTCCTGCTCGCCGGCGCCGATCGCGAACGTTCCCGTATAGGCGGTCTGCCCCGAGGCGCTGGTGATGGTGATCGTCGCCGTCGCCGGGCCCGCGCCGGTGAAGGTCCAGCGCGCGCGGCCATCGACGAGCTTCGCCGTGTCGCCGTCGATCGAGACGGTCGCGCCGAGAAAGCCGAGCGCCGCGGTGGCCTGCGCGGTCTGCTGCAGCGAAATCAGCGTCTTGAGCGAGGCATTGGTGCTGATCTGCTGCTCGACCTGGGCGAACTGCACGAGCTGCTGCGTGAACTGATTGGTGTCGAGCGGATCGAGAGGGTTCTGGTTCCTGAGCTGCGTCGTCAGGAGCTGCAGGAAGGTGTCGAAGTTCTGCGCGATGGTGGTGCGGCTCGCCGCCGCGGACGCGCCGGCGGCGCTCGCGGCCGTTGCGCCGATGGCGGAAGCCTGCGTCGCGGAAGCCTGGGTCATGATGCGCCTCCTCGCCCCCTAGACCCGGATGTCGACACCGCGGCCGAGCCCGCGCAGCACGCTGTAGCCGCGGCGCACCGCCTCCTGCACGGCCACGTCGGCGTCCGGCAGGATCAGCACCTTGGTCGAGCCGGCCCCCTCCCATGGCTGCGGCTGCGCCCCCGGCTGCTGGCGGAGCGAGAACTGCAGGCCGCCGCCGTCGGTGCGCAGGCCGGCCGACTGCAATGTCTGTTCGAGCGCGTGGGCGTCGCGCCGCAGAAGATCCAGCGTCTCCGCCCGTTCGACAATGAGCCGGGAGGTCACCTGCCCCTCGCGCCCGATGTCGAGCCGCACGTCGATGCGACCCAGTTCGGGCGGATCGAGTCGGATTTCGAACCGCCGCTTGCCCTCGATCGCGCGCGCGGCGATCTCGGCCGCAAGCCCCGCGATCGGCACGCTTACCCCGTCCGGCAGCGGCGTGCGGTGGCCTGTCGGGGCCGATGCATCGACGCCGCCCGGCGCCGTCAGCGCCGGCATCAGGCTCGAGGCCGCATTGGCCGCCTGCAGACCGGCCGCCTGCGGGGCCGCGGCATCCTGGGATTGCGGCAGGCTCGCTGCATCCTTCGCACCCCCGTCGGCCGCCAAGGCGAAGCCCACCGGCCGGAGATGCGCCGCCTGCGCGGGCGGACCGCCTGCCGAGGCCTTCCGGTCGCCCTGCAATGCGGCCGCACTCTCGGCGCCGGCGGCTCCGGCTCCCGGGTCCGTCTTTATGTCGCTCTTCGCAGCGGCGTCCCCGGCCTCCACGAGAGAGAGATGGGAGCGGCCGCTTCCTTCGGCCGCGATCTTTGCCGGCGGAGCCGCTCCCGACGCCTCGGTCTTCCGGGCTGCGCTTTCCCCCGATCCGCTTTCGGCGGGCGGCACTTGCAGGCCGTTCTCGCCGGCGGCGGTCGGCGCGGCCGGATCGCGTGCCGCGGCGGCGGCGCCGGCGGCGGCCGCGCGATCAAGAGGCACCGGAGGCGCCGGAATCGAGTTGGATTGAGCCGGGGCCCCGCCGGATGTGCCGACGGAAGCGGCCTCGGCCGCGGCGGCCCCGGCGGTCGGCTGCCCGCCGCCCTCCGGCGGCGCAGCGATGAGAACCGCGACGGCTGCGGGAAGCGGAGCGGGGGCCATGTCCGCGCCCGCGGACTTGGCCGCGGCCTGGTCCGGCAAACCGCCGGCCTCGCCCTGCGCTGCGTCCGCTTCGGGGGGCGCGTCGGCCGACGGCGTGTCCGCCGCCCCCGGCGCGCGGCCGCCCGCTTCCGAAATCGTTTCGTCCTCTGCGCCGGCGCGGCCGCGGGCCTCGGCGCCGTCTGCCGACTCGCGTCCCGCGACCTCCCTCGGGGCCGACGGCCGATCCGCAGCGTCTTCCCTGGGGTCGACCAAATCCTTGCGGTCGACCGGGCGGGAGGCGCCATCGTCCGGGGCGGCCAGAAAATCGGCGAAGGCGGCGGAGGCTTCGCGTTCCGCGGCGGCGGGACGGGACGACCATTCGCGGGCCGGCAGGGCGGCGGAACCGGCACTGACGGGAGCAGACTGCAACACGACTGATCAACCTCGGTGGGTTACGACCGGGATCGCATTTGCAAACCGCGGGCCAGCGCGCGGCTTCAAAAAAAGCCCGCAAATTGCGGTCGAAAGCCGCCGCCGCGGCCGTTCCTGCGGCGCGGGCCGGCATGCCTTGCCGAGGCTTGGGCAAAAAGTGCCGGCAGGCGCGCCTTCCGCGTCGGCACCGCCATTGCGCCCTCCTCGTCGGCGCCGCCATTGCGCCCTCCTCCGCGGTTCCTATAGTAAGGAGTGGCTCGTGGACCGTCGGTGGCGAAGGACCCGGTCCACCGGCAAGCGCAGCGCCGCACGGGACACCCGGCGCGGCCCGTTCGATATCGCACGATCCGTTCGGAACAGGGTTTTCCGCGTTCCGATTCCTCCAAGGAGGGCGACGCTGGTCGCGGCACGCATGCTAAACAGCCTCGGGCTCGAGCGGCCGCCGGAGGAGACCCGCGTGGTCGTCGCCATGTCGGGCGGCGTCGATTCGTCCGTCACCGCCGCGCTGCTCAAGGCGGAGGGGTACGACGTCGTCGGCGTGACGCTGCAGCTCTACGATCACGGCGCCGCAACGCACCGCAAGGGCGCCTGCTGCGCGGGCCGCGACGTGCACGACGCGCGCGCCGTGGCGGCGCAGATCGACATTCCCCACTACGTCCTCGACTACGAAGAGCGCTTCAAGGAGGCGGTGATCGACGCCTTCGCCGACGCCTATATCGCCGGCGAGACGCCCGTTCCCTGCGTCGCCTGCAACCAGTCGATCAAGTTTCACGATCTCCTGATCACCGCGCGCGAGCTCGGCGCCGACGTGCTGGCCACCGGCCACTACGTGCAGAGCCGCAGGCGGCCCGACGGCCGTTTTGACCTCTACCGCGCGCGCGAGGAGGAGCGCGACCAGAGCTACTTCCTCTTCGCCACGACGCGCGAGCAGCTCGACTGTCTGCGCTTCCCGCTCGGCGGCATGACGAAGGCCGAGACGCGCGCCGCCGCGCGGCGCTTCGGCCTCTCGATCGCCGACAAGCGCGACAGCCAGGACATCTGCTTCGTTCCTTCCGGGCGCTATGCGGAGACGATCGAGCGCCTCAAGCCCGGCGCCGCCCTGCCGGGCGACATCGTCGACCTTGACGGGCGCGTGCTTGGCCGGCACCGCGGCATCATCAATTTCACGGTGGGCCAGCGCCGGGGCCTCGGCATCGCGGCCGGCACGCCGCTCTACGTCGTGCGGCTCGACGCCGAGACGCGTCGGGTCGTCGTCGGCCCGCGCGAGGCGCTGCGCACGCGCCGCGTGCGGCTGCGCGACGTGAACTGGCTTGGCGACGGATCGCTGGACGCCGCGCTCGACGGCGCGCGGCCGCAGGTCTTCGTGAAGGTGCGCTCGACGCGGGCGCCGCAGCCCGCCTGGCTGGAGCGGGACGGCGACGGCGTCGCCGTCGAACTGGTCGAGGGCGAGGACGGCGTCTCCCCCGGGCAGGCCTGCGTCTTCTACGACGCCCCGGCCGGAGAGGCGCGCGTGCTCGGCGGCGGTTTCATCGAAAGCGCTCAGCCGCGCGGCGCCGCGCGTCCGGCGCAGAGCGACCGGCGGGCGGTCGCGGCCATGCCGTAGGTCCTGCGCGCCTGACGTCGCGGGAGTCCAGATGGGGGCCGATCTCGACAACACCACCGTCGAAAAGGCGTATGCGCGCTGGGCGCCGGTCTACGATCTCGTCTTCGATAAAGTCATGGCCGCCGGACGCCGCGCCGCGGTGGAAGCGGCCATGCGCGCCGGGCGGCGCGTGCTCGACGTCGGCGTCGGCACCGGCCTGGAGTTGCGCTATTTCCACGACAGCGCCGAGGTCGTCGGCGTCGATCTCTCCGAGCCGATGCTGCGCAAGGCGCAGGAGCGAATCCGCGCCGGGGGCATGCGCCACATCGCCGGCCTGTGCGTGATGGACGCGGCGCGCCTCGCCTTCCCCGACGAAACCTTCGATGCGGTGATCGCCCCTTACGTCATCACCGTGGTGCCGCACCCGGAGGCCTCGCTCGACGAGCTGATCCGGGTGGTGCGCCGCGGCGGCGACGTCGTTCTCGTCAACCACATCGGCGCCGACCGGGGGCCGCGCGCGGTCCTCGAGCGATGGCTTGCGCGACAGACCCGCCACATCGGCTGGCGCCCGGAATTTCCCTGGTCGCGCATCGAGGCCTGGTGCGCGAGCCGGCCGCATGTCGAACTCGCCGAGCGCCGGGCCGTGCCGCCCTTCGGCCTGTTCACGCTGGTGCGGCTGCGCAAGCGGCGGGCGGACATGGCGCCGGTGCCGCAGGCCGCCTGAACGCGGCCCCGCATGGCGCTGCAAAACCGGGGCCTCCGGGGGGCCGCAACCGCGTATCCGCCCATCTGCACTTCGCCTCAGCGCTTGAGACGCGGATTCATCACGTCGCGCAACTGATCGCCGACGAGGTTGATGGCGACGATCGCGACGAGCAGTGCAATGCCCGGATAGAAGGCGATCCAGTATCGGCCCGAGAGCATGTAGCCGTAGCCGTTGGCGATGAGCAGGCCGAGCGAGGGCTCGGTGATGGGCACGCCGATGCCGAGGAACGACAGCGTGGCCTCGAGCGCGATCGCATGCGCGACCTGCACCGTGGCCACCACGATCAGCGGCGGGAAGGCGTTGGGCAGGAGGTGGCGGAAGATGATGCGCCAGCGCGGCAGCGCGAGGCCCTGCGCCGCCTCGATGTATTCGCGCCGGCGCTCGACCAGCGCCGAGGAGCGGATAGTGCGCGCATAATAGGCCCACTGCACCGAGACGAGCGCGATCACCACCTTGTCGACGCCCTTGCCGAGGATGGCGAGGAGGATCAAGGCGATCAGGATCGCAGGGAACGAGAGCTGGATGTCGACGAGCCGCATCAGCAGGGAATCGAGGCGGCCGCCGAAATAGGCGGCGACGATGCCGACCGCGGCGCCGATCGCGAGCGCAATCGCAGTCGCGACGATGCCGACCACGAGGCTGAGCCGCAGGCCGTAGACGATCGCGGAGAGCATATCGCGGCCCTGGTCGTCCGTGCCGAGCAGGTAGAGCCGGCCGTCGAAGCCGCGCGAGCCCGGCGCCAGCATATTGTCCATGATCGAGAGCTGGGTGAGGTCGTACGGGTTCTGCGGCGTGATCCAGGGCGCGAGCGCCGCCACCAGGATGAGCAGCGCCGCAACCCCCAGGGCACCGACCGCGACGCGGCTTTCCGCGAACGCGCTCCAGGCCTGCGCAAGTCGCCCCTGCTCCGCCGCCGCGGCGGCGTGGGCGACGGGCGCGTCGTGCTCGATCGCGGTCATGTCTTGCGCTCGCTCAGTCGAATGCGCGGGTCGAGCAGCGAATAGACGACGTCGACCACGAGATTGATGACGACGAACGTCGCGACGATAACGATCAGATAGGCGACGATGACCGGCCGGTCGAGACGATAGATCGAGTCGATGAGCAGCTTGCCCATGCCCGGCCAGGCGAACACCGTCTCCGTCACCACCGCGAAGGCGATCATGGAGCCGAACTCGAGGCCGATCACGGTCACCAGCGGAATGAGAATGGTCTTGAGCACGTGGACCCCGACGATGCGCGCCGGCGTGAGGCCCTTGGCGCGCGCGAAGCGCACGAAGTCCTGCACCAGGGTCTCGCGCGTCGCGGCGCTGGCGAGCCGCGCGACGAGCGAGGCCTTGTAGATCGCGAGCGTCAGCGCCGGCAGCAGCAGATGGCGCAGCCCGTCGGCGGTGAAGAAAGACCACTGAAGGCCGAGCAGTTCGCGCGTCTGCCCGCGGCCGCCCGCGGGAAGCACCTTCAACTCGACCGCGAAGGCGAGAATCAGCATCAGGCCAAGCCAGAAATTCGGCAGCGAAAAGCCGAGGATCGACCCCGCCATGATGCCCCGCCCCACGAGCGAGCGGGGCGAGAGGCCCGCGATCATGCCGAGCGGCAGTCCGAGCGCGATCGCGATCACGAGCGCGACAAAGGCGAGCTCGAGCGTCGCCGGCATCCGGCTCAGGATGAGGTCGATCGCCGGCAGGCCGTGGACGAAGGATCGACCGAGATCGCCCGCGAGCGCGCTCTTGACGAAGACCAAGAACTGCACCCACAGCGGGCGGTCGAGCCCGAGGCGCGCGATCGCCTGCTCGCGTTCGATCTGGTCCGCCTCGGGGCTGACCAGGATGTCGATCGGATTGCCGAGCGCGTAGACGCCGAGAAAGACCAGCGTGGCCATCGCGGCCATCACCAGAACGCTCTGCCCGATCCGGCGGAACAGAAAGGCGAGCATCGTGCACCTCGCTGGCTCGCCGCCGCGCCCTCACTCCGCGGTGCGGCGCGGCAGCCTCGCCGCAACTTCGAAGGGCGACGGGCGGGACGCCGAGCGCCTCCGACCGGCGCCTCCCGACGCCATTGCCGATCCGGAGGCAGCCGGATCGGATGACCGTTCATCGTTCGGACGCGGCTGCGGCGCCGCCTCGAAACGACGGACCGCGCCTTGCGCTCAAGGCGCCGGCTTCACCGCCATCGCCAGCGTGTTCTGGTCCGTGCGCGGCGTGTAGGTCAGATCCTTCTTGAAGGCCCAGGTGGTCATCTCGAAATGCAGCGGCACCGCGCCGTAATCCTCCATCGCGGCCTTGCTCGCCTGCGCGAACAGCGCCGCGCGCTTCTCGTCGTCCACGGTCGCGAGCGCCTGTTCGAGCAGGGCGTCGACCTTGGGGTTGGAGTAGCCGCCGGGGTTGGTGGTGCCCATGCCCTTGTCGCGGTTGGGCGTTGCGAGCAGCGCCTTGAGCGGCGAGGACATGTCGCCCGAATCCGCGCCCCAGCCCGCGAGCCACAGCCCGAAATCGCGCTTGTTGCGCCGCGCGAAGAACTGGCTCGAGGTCATGGCATCGACGGACACTTTGAGGCCCACGCGCGTGAGCATCTGCGCCACCGCCTGCGCGATCATCGCGTCGTTGACGTAGCGGTCGTTGGGCGTGCCGAGCACGAGCGAGAACCCGTTCGCGTAGCCCGCCTCGGCGAGAAGCTTCTTGGCGCCTTCGATGTCGACCTTGGGCGCCGTGGCGTCCTTGTTGGCGCCGAACATCGTCGGCGGCAGCATCTCGCCCGCCGCCATGGCGACGCCGCCCATGATGCGCGACACGATCGCCTCGCGGTCGATGGCCTTCGAGATCGCCTCGCGCACGCGCTTGTCGCGGAACGGGTTCTTGCCGTTCGTGCCCTCGACGCCGGGCGGCTGGTCGTCGATATAGTCGAAGTGCAGATAGACGATGCGGTTCGAAAGCCCCTGCACGACCTTGAAGGCGGGGTTGGACTTGATCCGCGGCAGGTCCTGGATCGGCACGTTCTCGATCAGATCGACGTCGCCCGAAAGCAGCGCCGCGACGCGCGGCCCCGCGCTGGTGATGGGCCGGAAGACCACGCGCTCCCACGGCTGCTTGCCGCCCCAATAGGCGTCGTTGCGCTCGAAGATGATGCGGTCGCCCTTGGTGAAGCGCACGAGCTTGTAGGGGCCGGTGCCGATCGCCGCCTGGCCGGAATTGAAGGCCTCCGTCTTGGGAAAGCTTCCGGCGTTCTGGCACTCCTTGCGGTCGAACACGACTTGGCCCGCGCCGTTCGCCTTCGCCGAGAGAATGGCGACGTTGGAAAGCTCCGTCGGCAGCAGGGGATGCGGCTGCGCCGTCTTGAGGATCAGCGTGTGCGGATCGGGCGCGCTCACCCCGATCACGGCGCGCACATTGATAACGAAGGAGGACGGCGAATTCTCCACCTTCGGCACGCGGCAGAAGGTGTAGATCACGTCGTTCGCGGTGAAGTCCGACCCGTCGGTGAACTTGACGCCGGGGCGGAGCTTGAACTCCCAAGTGGCGTCGTCCACCGCCTTCCACGACAGCGCCAGCGCCGGCTTGAGGCGCTGGTTCTCGTCCTGCTCGATCAGTCGATCGTAGATGTGCTTGAGCAGGGAATTGTTGGGCGTGAGATTGTGGAAATGAGGATCCATGGACGACGGCTCCGCCGACAGCCCGATCCTCAGCTCCTGCGCGCCCGCGGCCGCCGCCCACAGAGCGGCCAAGGCGGCAACGGCAACTGACCTCGCACCACGCATTGCGCGAACTCTCCCTCTGGGCCAGCCTTGGACCAATCTGAGACTCATGCAGGCTTGCGATGCAAGCCCGGCTTCGCGCCAGCAGGCCTTGATCCTGCCGGTTTGCGAGGCATGATGGCCGGGACCTGCGGCCCGGCGGACCGCACGCAGAAGGACGACGATCGCGTGACCGAAGTCGGCGCGGCAACGAAGGTTCTGGCGTCGCTGGTGGCGTTCGACACCACCAGCCGCAACTCGAACCTGCCCCTTATCGAGTGGGTCGAGGCCTATCTCGCCGCGCTTGGGGTCTCGGGCGAGCGCATTCCCGACCCCGGCGGCGCCAAGTCCAACCTGTGGGTCACGATCGGCCCGCCCGATACGCCCGGCTACATCCTGTCCGGGCATACCGACGTGGTGCCCGTGGACGGCCAGTCCTGGACCAGCGACCCGTTCCGCCTCACGGCGCGCGACGGCCGGCTCTACGGGCGCGGCACGGCCGACATGAAGGGCTTCGTCGCCTGCTGCCTCGCGGCGGTGCCGGACATGCTCAAGCGGCGGCTGCGGCGCCCCATCCACCTCGCGCTGTCCTATGACGAGGAGGTCGGCTGCCTCGGCGTGCGCCCCATGATCGAAAGGATCAAGCAGGCGCCGGCGCGGCCGCTCGCCTGCTTCGTCGGCGAGCCGACGGGCATGGAGGTCGTGATCGGCCACAAGAGTAAGCGCTCCTACTGGGTCACGGTGCGCGGGCGCAGCTGCCACTCCTCGCTCGCGCCCCAGGGCGTGAACGCGGTGGAATATGCGGCGCGGCTGATCGTGAAGATTCGCGAGATCGCCGACCGCCTGCGGCGGGACGGGGCGCGGGACCCGCTCTACGACGTCCCGTTCACGACGGGCCACACCGGAAGCGTCGAAGGCGGCATCGCGCTCAACGTGGTGCCCGATCTGTGCCGGTTCGTGTTCGAGTTCCGCGCGATTGCGGCGGACGACCCGAACGCGCTGGGCGAAGAGGTCGAGGCCTATGCGCGCGAGGTGCTGGAGCCGGAGATGCGGGCGGTCGCCCCCGAGGCCGGCATCGCGTTCGATGCGCGGCCCTATCAGGCGGGGCTCGACACCGATCCCGCGGCCGAGGTGGTCGCGCTGGCGAAGCGGCTCGCCGGATGCAATCGCCACGGCAAGGTCGCCTTCGGCACCGAGGCCGGCCTCTTCCAGGCCGCGGGCATTCCCAGCGTCGTCATCGGGCCGGGGTCGATCGACCAGGCGCACAAAGCCGACGAATTCGTCGCCGTGGACGAGCTCGCGCGCTGCTGCGCCTTCATCGACGGTCTGATCGAGCATTGCGCGGCATGAGCGGAAACGAGCCCGAGCGGCCGCCGGCGCGCGGCTTCGACCATGTCGAGACCTGGGTCTTCGACCTCGACAACACGCTGTATCCGCATCACCTGAATCTCTGGCAGCAGGTGGACGCGCGAATCCGCGACTACATCGCCGACTTTCTCAAGGTGACGCACGAGGAAGCCTTCCGCCTGCAGAAAGACTACTACCGGCGCTACGGCACCTCGATGCGCGGGCTCATGATCGAGCACGGCATGAGCCCGGACGCGTTTCTCGAATACGTCCACGAGATCGACCATTCGCCGCTCGAGCCCAACCCGGCGCTGGGCGCGGCGATCGAGGCGCTGCCCGGGCGCAAGCTCATTCTCACCAACGGCACGCGCAAGCACGCCGACGCCGTGATGCGCCGGCTCGCGATCGACGCGCATTTCGAGGACGTGTTCGACATCGTGGCGGCCGAACTCGAGCCGAAGCCCTCGCCGCAGACCTACGCGCGGTTTCTCGAGCGGCACGGCGTCGAGCCCACGCGGGCGGCGATGTTCGAGGACCTCGCCCGCAATCTCGACGTGCCCCACAGGCTCGGGATGACGACCGTTCTCGTGGTCCCGGAAAAGACGCGGGAGGTCTTTCGCGAAGGCTGGGAGCTCGAGGGGCGCGACGCGCCCCATGTCGATTACGTCACCGACGATCTCGTCGCCTTCCTCACCGGCATCACGGCCCGCCGGTAGCGGCCTCACGCGCCGGGAACGATCTGCGCGACGAACTGCGCAAGCCCCACCCCGGCGACGCCGGCGCCGAGAAGGCGCGCCGCCGCAAGCTCGCCGGGCGCCCGGTCGAGGGCGAGCCGCCCGACCAGCATGACGCCGAGCGCCATCGCGGCCTGCACCACCGCAAGGCCGGTGAGATAGGCCAACAGCGGCGCGGGCTCGGCACCCACGATCGACTCGCCGAGCGCATAGCCGTGGAGCGCGCCCGTGACCGCAAACAGCGCGAGCGCGAGCGACGCCGGCATTCCCGCGCGCCGCACGAGCGCGGCTCCGAGCGCGACGACCGAGAGGGCGACCAGCGCCTCCGCCGCGGGCACCGTCGCGCCCTCGAGGTGCACGGCGACGCCGAGCATCATCGCCAGCACATAGCCGAGGGCGAGAAGCGCGCCGGCCCGGTGCAGCGCGGCGAGGCAGCCGACCGCGACGACGGCCGCGAGATGGTCGAGCCCGATGATCGGGTGGCCCAAGCCCGACAGCAATCCCTCGACGAAGCTGCCCGGAAGCTTGCCGCCCATCACGTGATGCGCGGCCGCCGGCCCCGCCGAGACGCAAATCGCGCCGGCAGGGACGAGCACCAGGCGCCGGAGTTTGGAAAACATGCGGGCCCCCCTTGGTCGTGCAAAACCGCCGAGGATTGTATCGAAACGGGCCGACCTGTCGAATCGCGGCCGGCGCCGCCGGCCCCTCGTCCGCGCGCCGCCCGGGCGGCGCGGTTGACAAACGGGCACGCGCTTCGCGACATGAGCGGGCTCGCTCCAACGGGGACTGCCATGGACCATACCGATCTCGCGCGCACGATTGACGAGGCCTTCGAGGCCCGCGACAGCATCGGCCCTGCGACCCAGGGACCGGTGCGGGACGCCGTGGAGGTCGCGCTCGACCTGCTCGACCGGGGCGCGGCGCGGGTCGCCGAACGCCAGGCGGACGGCCGGTGGCGCGTCAACCAATGGCTCAAGAAGGCGGTGCTGCTGTCGTTCCGCCTCAACGATATGAGCCTCATCGGCGGCGGCCCCGGCGGCGCGGGATGGTGGGACAAGGTGCCCTCGAAGTTCGCGGGATGGGACGAAGGCCGGTTCCGCGCCGCAGGCTTCCGTGCGGTGCCGGGCGCGGTGGTGCGCCGCTCGGCCTATATCGCGCCCGGCGTGGTGCTGATGCCCTCCTTCGTCAATCTCGGCGCCTATGTCGATGCCGGCACCATGGTGGACACCTGGGCGACGGTCGGCTCCTGCGCGCAGATCGGCAAGAACTGCCACCTTTCCGGCGGCGTCGGCATCGGCGGCGTGCTCGAGCCGCTGCAGGCGGAGCCCGTCATCATCGAGGACAACTGCTTCATCGGGGCGCGCTCGGAAGTGGCGGAAGGCGTGATCGTGCGCGAGGGCTGCGTGCTGTCGATGGGCGTCTATCTCGGCGCCTCGACGCGCATCGTCGACCGCGAGACCGGAGAGGTCTTCCAGGGCGAAGTGCCGCCCTACTCGGTGGTCGTGCCGGGCACCCTGCCCGGCAAGCCGCTCAAGGACGGCACGCCGGGCCCGAACCTTTACTGCGCGGTGATCGTCAAGCGCGTCGACGAGCGCACGCGCGCCAAGACCTCGATCAACGAGCTGCTGCGCGACTGAGGCGCGGCACGACGCCGCCGCCTTTTCAGGTGGACGAATCGGGACGCCCCCTTGCGGAGGCCGGCAAGGTGCAATGGCGTTCCGAGGGCCGGACCCGCTCGCCGCGGCGGCGTGACGGCGGCGGGGCGGCGCAAGGCTTGCGCCGTCTTTCGCCCGTGACATCGTTTGACGAAACGGCCGCCTGCCCGCTAGAGCAGCCCTCGATCGGGTTCGCTCCGACAGCAAATCCGACGGGCCGCGGGGGGCAGCGGATGATGCCGCGCAGCGGCAGCGCCGTTTTGCGCCCGTCCCGGCCGTGGTCGAGGGCCGCGAGAATGGAGAGCATCAACGATCCCGTCGCGCTCGCAGCGGCTTTGATCCGTTGCCCTTCGGTCACGCCGCAGGAGGGCGGCGCGCTTGCGTTGTTGGCGCAGGTGCTCACGCGCGCCGGGTTCGAGGTGGAGCGGCCCACCTTCTCGGAAGCGGGCACGCCGGACGTCGAGAACCTGTTCGCCCGCATCGGGCGCGGCGCGCCGCATTTCGTCTTCGCGGGCCATACGGACGTCGTGCCGCCCGGCGACGAGGCGGCCTGGACGCATCCGCCGTTCGGCGGGGAGCTGCACGGCGGCGCGCTCTACGGCCGCGGCGCCGTCGACATGAAAGGGGCGATCGCAAGTTTCGTCGCCGCGGCGGCCGGGCACCTCTCGGCCCATGGCGGGCGGCCCCGCGGCACGCTCTCGCTCCTCATCACCGGCGACGAGGAGGGGCCGGGCATCAACGGCACGGCCAAGCTGCTCGCCTGGGCCAAGGCGCGGGGCGAGAAATTCGACCATTGCCTCCTCGGCGAGCCGACCAACCCGGAACGCCTCGGCGACGCGATCAAGATCGGCCGGCGCGGCTCGCTCTCCGGCACGCTCATCGTCACCGGCAAGCAGGGCCACGTCGCTTATCCGCATCTTGCGGACAATCCGATCCGCTATCTCGTGCGCATCATGTCCGAGCTGATGAGCGAAACGCTCGACTACGGCACGGAGCATTTCGACCCGTCCCATCTCGAATTCACCTCGGTCGACGTCGGCAACCGCGCGGTCAACGTGATCCCGGCGCAGGCGCGCGCCCGCTTCAACATCCGCTTCAACGACCGCCATACCCAGAGCTCGCTCAAGAGCTGGCTCGAAACCCGCTGCGCCCAGGCCGCGCGCGGCGACGTGACGTGGGAAATCGAATATGCGCAGGGCAATTCCGAGGCCTTCCTCACGCAGCCGGGGCGCTTCGTCGACCTCGTCGCGGACGCGATCGTTGCGGTGACCGGGCGCAAGCCGGGACTGTCCACCTCCGGCGGCACCTCGGACGCGCGCTTCATCAAGGACTACTGCCCGGTGGTCGAGTTCGGTCTCGTGGGCCGGACCATGCATCAGGTGGACGAGCACGTCTCGACCGCCGATCTCATCGCGCTCACCGCCATCTATCGCGGCATTCTCGACCGCTATTTCGCGTGATCACGGCGCCGGGCGTGCGGCTGCGCCCCCGCGCTTCGCGCCGCAACCGCTGGCGGACGCTTCTCGGATCCCGATCTCAGGTCCCGATTTTACACGCCGAGCTTCGCCGCGAGGTCCTCGAGGCTCGAGGCGGCGTAGTCCACGGGGACCGTCGGCGCAGCCTCGCCGCGGCCCGGCCCGTACTCGTCGGCGCGCGCGATGTGCGCCGTGCGCACGCCGAGCGCGGAGGCCGCCGCAAGGTCGCTGCTGTGGGCGGCGACCATCATGCATCGGCCGGGCGTGAGGTTGAAGGCTTCGACCGCGGCGAGATAGACGCGCGGCTTCGGCTTGAAGTCACCGGCGATGTCCGCGCCGAGGATCGCGTCCCACCACAGGTCGTTCCGGCGCGCGAGATCGACCATGAGCGCGATATTGCCGTTCGAGCACGGCGCGAGCAGGAATTTTTCGCGCAGCCGGCGCAGGCCCGCGGGCACGTCCGGCCAGGCGTCGAGCCGGTGCCAGGCGAGATTGAGATGTTCGAGAGTCGCCTCGGGCAGCGGACCGATGCCGAACTTCGGCATGATGCGCTCGAGATTGCGCCGGTGCAGCACGTCGAGCTTGCTGAAGGGCGCCCGGCCGGCGCGCACCTCCTCCATGGAGGGCTGGTATTCCGCGCGCCAGGCGTCCGCGAAGGCAAACCAGTCGAGCTTGTAGCCCAGGGGCTCCAGAATTGCCTGCGATTCCCGGGCGATCGAGCTGCGCCAGTCCATCAACGTGCCGAACACGTCGAAGAACAGCGCCTTCACGGCCTCTGCCACGGTCTACCTCTTTTCTGATCTTTCAGCCGGCCCGCGCGGCACCCCGGCGGTCTTCTCCGCCGCGCAGACGATGCGCCCTCGCGTGAGAGGCTGGAGCGGGCGATGGGAATCGAACCCACGACATACAGCTTGGGAAGCTGTCGTTCTACCACTGAACTACGCCCGCGTGCCGCCTGTGCGGTCCTTGCCTGTCTGCAGTCTCCCGACCGGCCGGACACCGGAATGCGAACAGCGCCGTGAAGATAGTCCGGGCGCCCTGTGGACTGCAACGGGGAAGCGCCAGAGAGCTGGTGAAAGGAGCCGTCCTGTGAAAGCTCGCCCCTGCCCCGCGCGCCGGAGTGGCCGCTTCCCACCGCTGCCCCCGCGCCCCCGGCGCGCACCGCCCATGACGGGAACGCGCGCGGACCGGCCCCGCGCCCTTGCCTGCGCCGGCGGCGCGGCGCAAAGCTTTCGCATGTGCAACCTCTACTCCGTCACCAAGAGCCAGGAGGCGATCCGCCGCTGGTTCGCCGTCCGCCATGACCGGACCGGCAACCTGCCGCCGTTGCCCGGCATCTACCCGGACAGCCCGGCGCCCGTCGTCCGCGCCGCGGAGGGCGGGCGCGAGCTGCTGATGATGCGGTGGGGGTTTCCCCCGCCTCCGAACCTCGGCAAGCGGCCGGTCACCAACATCCGCAATCCGGCCTCGCCCTACTGGCGCGATTGGCTCGGGCCGCGGTTCCGCTGCCTTGTTCCGGCGACCTCGTTCTGCGAATGGACCGACACGCCGCCGAAGGTCCCTCACTGGTTCGCGCTCGACGAGAGCCGGCCGCTGTTCGCCTTCGCGGGCCTGTGGCGGCCGTGGACGGGAGTGCGCGGCCCGAAGTGCGAGCCGGTCGCCGGCGAGCACCTCCTGTTCGCGTTTTTGACCACCGAAGCGAACGCCGCGGTGAAGCCCATCCACGCCGAGGCGATGCCGGTCGTGCTCACCACGCCCGAGGCGTGCGAGACGTGGCTCACGGCGCCGCCCGACGTGGCCTTGAAGCTGCAGCGGCCGCTGCCGCCCGAGGCCTTGAAGATCGTGGCGCGGGGCGAAAGGACCGACGACGAGACCCCGGCCCTGCTGCCGTAGGCATCCGTGGCGGGCGCCGGGGCGGCATCGCCCGTCAGGCGCGGAAGTGTTTTGAGAGCTTGAGCCCCTGCGCCTGGTAGTTCGAGCCGATGCCCTGCCCGTAGAGCCGCTCCGGCCGCGCCAGCATGCGCTCGTAGATCAGCCGGCCGACGATCTGCCCGTGCTCGAGCACGAACGGCACCTCGTGCGAGCGCACCTCGAGCACGGCGCGCGCGCCGCGCCCGCCCGCGCCCGCATAGCCGAAGCCGGGGTCGAAGAAGCCGGCATAGTGGACGCGGAACTCGCCCACCATGGGGTCGAACGGCACCATCTCGGCCGCATAGTCCGGCGGGACCTGGACCGCCTCCTTGGACGCCAGGATGTAGAACTCGTTGGGGTCGAGGATCAGCGAGCGGCTCGGGTGCGGGGCAATCGGCTCCCAGAACTCGGCGATGTCGAAGGCGCCGCGCCGGTCGATGTCGATCACGCCCGTGTGGCGCTTGGCGCGGTAGCCGACGGGGCCGGACAGGTTCGCCCCCGAGAGATCGACGCTGACCGCCACGCCCGCCCGCACGTCCGCCTCGGGGTCGTCCACGAGCCGCTCGCGGGCGTTGAGGGCGGACAATTCGCGGCCGTCGAGCACCGCCTCGCCGCGCCGGAAGCGGATCTGCGACAGGCGCGAGCCTTCGCGCACCAGCACCGGAAAGGTCCGCGGACTGATTTCGGCGTAGAGCGGCCCCGCATAACCCGCGCCGATCTGGTCGAACGCGCGCCCGTAGTCGGCGATCACGCGCGTGAAAACGTCGAGCCGGCCGGTCGAGCTCTTCGGGTTGGTCGAGCCGACGATGTCCGGCGGCAGCGCCAGCTCCTCCAAAAGCGGCACGATGTACACGCAGCCGGTCTCGAGCACCGCGCCGCCCGTGAGCTTGATCTCGTGCAGGGCCAGCCGCGCGATGCGGTCCGCGACCGTGCTGCGCGGACCCGGCAGGAAGCTCGCGCGCACACGATAGGCGATCGGCCCCAGCCGCAGGTCGAGGCTCGCCGGCTGGATCTGGTCGGCGGCGAAGGGGACGGCGGCGCGGATGCCGCCGCTCTCGGCCAGCGCCGCGATCATCCGGTCGGGCAGGATGCCCTCACCGGCCGCCGCGTACTCCGGCGAAAGGGCTGACAGGGGGCTCGCTGCGGGGCTCATCGACCAACGGGGCTTGCGGGGTGACGGCGCATGTCTTGCTCCTGCGGCCGCCGCCGAAGGGGCGCGGGCCGCTTCAGAGGCTTTCGCCCAACCTACACCGCATTGCGGAACAGGGCGCGCGCGGCGGGCCGGCCGTCCACGCTTTTGTTGCTCGGCCGCCCGCCGGCGGACGGCCCAAGGCCCGATCCTAAGGCCGACGCGCCGGCATGCGCGCCATCGCCGGGCTGCGCACCGCGTCGGCGATGGCGCCGGCGAGCAGCTTGGCGACGCAGCCGTAGCTCCAGTCGTTCATGTGCAGCCCGTCGGGCGCGAGCAGCGCCTCGAAGGGCACGCCGTCGACCTCGTGCCACTTGCGCATAATGTCCCAGCGGCGAAACACGCTGACGCCGGCCGCCTGGGCGGTGGCGCGGATCAGCTCGACCATCGCCTGCGCGTGCGGCTTCGCCAGCACCTTCGGCGCATACTGCGAATCGATGATCACTACATCCGCGTGCGCGGCGCGCAGGCGCGCGATGCCCTCCCGGATCAGCGAGGCCTCGCCGGCCAGGCTGTGGTCGCGGAGCACCGCATTCGTGCCGACCTGCCACAGCACCAGATCCGGCTTCTCCGCGATGACGGCGGCATCGAAGCGGTCGAGCATCTGGCGCGCGTCTTCGCCGTTGGCGCCGCGGTTCAAGACGGTGATGGGTCTTCCCGGAAACCGCATGCGGAGCTCGGCCTCGAGGCGGCTCGGATAGGACATCGCCGGGGAACTCGCCCCCGCTCCCGCCGTCGACGACGAGCCGATCGCCACGATCACCACCGGCTCGCCGGTGACCAGGCCGAGGGCCGTGCGACTCAACGGTTGGTCGAGCCGGGCAAGCTCGCCCGGCGCGGCGCAAGCCGGCGTCGACGCTTGCGCCGTCTGCGCCTGGGCGGGGGTGAGGACCGAACCGGAAAAGAAGGCGGCGAGAAGCGCGGCAGGAGCCCCGACGGTTCTTTTCATCAGCGGTTGTCTTTCGATGAGTTTCGATCGAGCTGGGCGGTATCGACGATCAGTTCCGCGAGAAGCTTGCCGAGGCAGTCATGGACCTTCTCGGCGATGCGCGAGCGGTCGCGACCCGAAAGATCGAACGTGCCGGTCTCGCTCCAATGTCTCATCACGGAAAAGCGGTCGAAGAGCGGCACGTCCTGCTGCTGTGCCACGGAGTGCATGGCGTCCGCGTAGGCCTGATCCGCAATCATGGTCTCGGTCCGCGGGCTGTACTGCATGTTCATGAGCACCACGTCGGCCCCCGCCGCCCTGGCCGTCGCGACGCCCTTCTCCAGCGTGGCGCGGAACTCGTCCGGGTCCACTCCGCGCATGGCGTCCACCGTACCGGTTTGCCATATCACCAGGTCCGGCTTTTCGTCGCGCACGAGCTGTGCGACCGCGGCCGCCATCTCCGCCGCCGTGCGCCGGCCCTTCACGTCCGTCACCACCTTGACGCTGGCCTGCGGCAGCCGGCTCGCGAGCGCGGCCTCGAGCCGCGCGGGATAGGCGCTGCGCGCGCCCTCGGGCCCCGCCAGGGAGGACGAGCCGGTGCCGATGACCAGGACGAGCAGCCGGTGGTCCTTCCGCACGGCCGTCGGCACGCGCGCGAACTTGCCTTCGACGTGCGTCAGATATTCCGGCACCTCGCAGACATCGGGCTGCGCCTGGGTCTGCGCCTGCGCGTGCGCAATGGCGAGCGCCGACATCGCCAGCGCTAGAAGAACGGTTCTCATGCCTCGCCCCCCGCGAGGCTGGCGCCCGGCTTGGGCGGCCTTGGACCCGGACGCCGCCCATCGACGGCCTTGTACCACTGCAAGACGGCCGCCACCGCGACCATGATTAGGATACCGGCCCCGCTGAGCGCAACCTGCATCGCGATCCTTCCTGAGACCTCGACCAGCACGAAATGGCTGGTGAAGGCCAGGAAGACCCCCAGGCAGAACGTCGCGAGCGACTGTTGGCCGCAGACAATCGCGGGCCGCAGCCAGGGGGATTCCAGGCCCGGCCAGTCCTTCGGGAGAACGCGGACGACGAGCACCGCGATCGACAGGAAGTGGATGAAGCGGAGGATGTCGAGGTTGGTCTTGTCGATCGGATAGATCAGCTCGGCCAGCCACTTGGGCATGAAGTGGGCGAGGCTCGGCACGTGCCAGGTGAGCGACACCGCGAACGCGAACACGATATAGGCGATGGCGAGAGCCACCACCCAGTTCGACCGCAGCAGCGGGTGGAGCCGATGGAGCTCGCCCGCCCCGCACCAAGCCCCGAACACGAAGAGAAGCTGCCAGGCGAACGGATTGAAGTACCAGTATCCCGTCGGATACGCTGGGATGTTCCAGTTGAACCGCCACGTCAGCACGTAGAGGACGACGGCCCCCGCGAGCGCGAGCTGCGGAGCGCGGCGGATCAGCCAGAGCACCGGAGGAAAGCCGAGCAGGAGGATGATGTAGAGCGGCAGCACATCCATGTTCACCGGCTTGAACTTCAAGAGCAGCGCCTGGAGCAGGGTGACGTCCGGCTGCTGCAGAAATTCGAGGATGTTCATTTCCTCGGCGTAAAGCGGGTTCCTGAAGCTCGCGCCCACATAGGCGATCTCGGCCATGTAGATGACGAACAGGAACATGTGAGCCATGTAGACCTGCCAGGCGCGGCGCAGAATGCGAATGCTCGCGATCAAGGGACCGCGCTCGCGCATCGCCCGGCCATAGACGAAGGCGGCCGTGTAGCCGGAAATGAAAACGAAAATCTCGGTCGCGTCGCTGAAGCCGTAATTGCGGATGGTCACCCAGCTCACGATGTTCGAGGGGATGTGGTCGAGAAAAATCAGCCAGAGCGCGAGGCCGCGGAACAGGTCCAGCCGCAGATCACGCTCTGATGCGACGGCAGCAGCCATGACGCGACGATCTCGATGAGACGAACCCAAGGGCCGACTGTAGTGTCATCGCACCGCCTTGAGAATGCTCAACCGTCGGGCGGAGCGCCGACCATCCACGGTTGCATCCGCCGCGCGAAAGGGATTCACTGAGCGCCAGCCGCCGATTGAAAGCAAGCTTGCCATGTACCGCGCCGTCACCCGCAACATCGAGGTCACGGTCACGCCGGAATTCCTCGCGGACCGCTCCTCCCCCCAGGATGCCTACTTTTTCTGGGCCTACACGATCGAGATCGCCAACAGGGGCACCAAGACCGTCCAGCTGAAGACCCGCCACTGGCGCATCACCGACGCGCTCGGCCGCGTGCAGGAGGTGCGCGGCGCCGGCGTCGTGGGCGAGCAGCCGGTGCTGGGGCCGGGCGAAACTTTCGAATATACGAGCGGCGTACCGCTGCCGACGCCCTCGGGCTTCATGGTCGGCAGCTACGGCATGGTGGGCGAAGACGGAGAGCGCTTCGACATCGAGATCCCGGCGTTCTCGCTGGACGCCTTCGATATTCCGCGGATCGTGAACTGAGCCCTACCGCCGGCCGCCCGCGCAAGGCCTTGTCCGGCCGCGCGCTCAGGCGTGGCCGGCCTCGCTCGACAACATGGCGGGCGTGATGCCGATCTTGCGCAGCGCGCGCTCGTACTTGGTCTCGGCGTCGCCGCCGAAGATCAGGTCGGGGTCCGCCGCGCAATGCAGCCAGCCGTTCTCCTGGATTTCGCTTTCGAGCTGCCCGGCCCCCCAGCCGGCATAGCCGAGGGCCAACACCGCATTGGCGGGGCCTATCCCCCGCGCGATCGCCTTCAGGATGTCGAGCGTGGCCGTGAGGCAGATCCCCTCGTCGATCGGCAGGGTCGAATCCTGGATGAAGAAGTCGGACGTGTGCAGGACGAAGCCCCGGCTCGTCTCCACCGGACCGCCCTTGAGCACCTTGATGGCCCCCGCCTGCGGCGGAAGCTGGATCAGATCCGCCGCCGGGATCACCTCGAGCTGCACCAGGAGCTCTGCAAAGCTGATATTGGCAACGGGATGATTGACGACGATGCCCATGGCGCCCTCGGTCGAATGGGCGCAAACGTAGATCACCGAGCGCGCGAAGCGCTCGTCCTGGATCGTCGGCATCGCGATGAGCATCTGTCCGTCGAGATAGCCTCGCCCGGACGTGCTCAATTTCTTGCGTTGCAGTCGCATTGAGCAAGGTTATCCTGAACCGGCGTCATTGAAAACGCGTTTTCTGTCGCTTTGAGGGCAGCCTACACCAAACTGAACGCGCATGCACATCCGCCCGTTCCATTGCGCCGCTTTCGCCGCCGCTTTGTTCGCCGCGTCCTGCCTTGCGGCCGCGAAGGAGGCCCATGGGGCGGAGGCCTCGCCCTGGCAGCGGGGGCCCCATGCGGCCGTGCGGCTGATCGGGGGGACGCCTGAGCGCGGGAGCGAAGGGACGATCCGGCGCGCCGGCGTCGAGATCGCGCTCGATCCCGGCTGGAAGACCTATTGGCGCTATCCGGGCGATTCCGGCATTCCGCCCCGCTTCGATTTTGCCGGCTCCGTGAACGTGAAGGACGTGCAGGTGCTCTGGCCGGCCCCGATCCGCTTCTCGGACGGAGCCGGCACGTCGATCGGCTATGCCGGGCACGTGGTGTTTCCGCTCCGGGTACGCCCCCGCGACCCCGACGCCCCTGTGACCTTGCGGCTCAAGCTCGATTACGCGATCTGCGAGACGCTGTGCGTGCCGGCGGACGCTTCGGTCGAGCTTTCGCTCGACGGCACGACGTCGCCCTACGACGACCTCATTCGCGCGAGCGAGGCCCGCGTGCCGCGCAAGGCGCGCATCGGCGGCGACGGGCCGCTGGCGATCGCGAGCGTGCGGCGCGAGAGAAGCCCGAAGCCGCGCATCGTCGTCGACGTGCGCACGCCGGACGGGGCCGAGCTGTTTGCGGAAGGTCCTGACGAGCGATGGAGCCTGCCCTTGCCCGAGCCGGTGGCCGGCGCAGCGCCCGGCACGATGCGCTTCGCCTTCGCGCTCGAAGGGCTGCCGGCGGGGGCCGACGCCGCGGGCGCGCGGCTCACCCTCACCGCAGTCTCGGCCGCCGACGCCGTCGAGGTGTCATTCCATCTCGACTAAATCCGTGAGCGCGCTAATCTCACCGCGACAGCCGGCGCGCGGCCGACCGCGCCCACGGCACCGACAACAGCCAGCACAGAGGACATTTCCATGCCCATCAAGGCCGGTGACCGCATTCCCAGTTCGCGCTTTCGCGTCAGCACGCCGGAAGGACCGGTCTGGAAGACCACGGACGAGATCTTCAAAGGCAAGAAGGTGGTGCTGTTCGGGGTTCCCGGCGCCTTCACGGGCACGTGCCACAAGAGCCACCTGCCCGGCTACGTCCGCAATGCCGACGCCATCAAGGCGAAGGGCGTCGACATGATCGCGGTCACCGGCGTCAACGACCATTTCGTCTTCGACGCCTGGAAGGAGGCCTCGGGCGCGGACGGCAAGATCGAATTTCTGGCGGACGGAAACGCCGAGTTCGCCAAGGCGATCGACATGACCTTCGACGGATCGGCCAACGGCCTCGGGCTCCGGTCGCGCCGCTATGCGATGCTCGTGGAGGACGGCGTCGTAAAGCAGATCTTCGTCGAGGAAGCGCCCGGCAAGGTCGAGGTGTCGAGCGCGGAGAACATGCTCAAGGTCCTCTGACGCGGCCGCGCCGCGGGCGACCGCCCGCGGAAGAAAGCGCTGCGCCGGGCCGCGACGCCCGCGAAGGCGCGAGCGGAGCGGATTGGAGCGAACCGGATCGAGGAGAGCCGATCCCGCGACCTGCGGGGTCGGCTTTTTCTCAGGGATCCCGCTTCACTCGAAGCGGCCGATTCACGCCGGGCGGGGCGGCTTCCGGCCCTGCGGCGCGGCGACCGCCTGGCCGTCCTTCTCCCCGCCCCCCGCCGCGGCGGCGCGCACGGCCGCGATCGCCTCGCGGGCGAGCGCGTCGGCGCGCTCGTTGAGGGCATGGCCGGCGTGGCCGCGCACCCAGTGCCAGCGCACGTCGTGGCGCGCCACCGCGGCGTCGAGGCGCTGCCAGAGATCGGCGTTCTTCACCGGCTTGCGGTCCGCCGTGCGCCAGCCGTTGCGCTTCCAGGTTTCGATCCAGCCGGTGATGCCCTGGCGCAGATACTGGGAATCCGTATGCAGGTCGACCAAGCAGGGGCGCTTGAGCGCCTCCAACGCCGAGATCGCGGCCAAGAGCTCCATGCGATTGTTGGTCGTGTGCAACTCGCCGCCGCTCAGCTCCTTCTCATGGCCGGCCCAGCGCAGGACGGCGCCCCAGCCGCCGGGCCCGGGATTTCCCGAGCAGGCGCCGTCCGTGAAGATGCTGACGATCGTCTCCGGCCGCTCCCGGCTCATACGGTGATTCCGTAGTCGCGCACCGCCTTCACCCGCTGGTGGAAGCGCAGCTTGCGCAGATATTCGAGCGGATCCTTCGGCCGCACCAGCGCGCCCGGCGGCACCTCGAGCCAATCGACGAGCCGCGTCAGCAGAAAGCGCAGCGCGGCCCCGCGGCAGAGCAGCGGCAGCGCCTCCAGTTCGGCCGCCTCGAGCGGCCGCAGCCGCCGATAGCCCTGCAGCATGGCACGCCCCTTGGTGACGTTGAAGGCGTGGTCCGGCTCGAAGCACCAGGCGTTGAGGCAGATCGCCAAGTCGTAGGCGAGCATGTCGTTGCAGGCGAAATAGAAGTCGATGAGGCCGGAGAGCTGGTCGCCGAGAAAGAAGACGTTGTCGGGAAAGAGGTCGGCGTGAATGACGCCGGTCGGCAGGTCGCGCGGCCAGTGGCCCTCGAGATGGTCGAGCTCGGCGGCGATGCACGCGCACAGCCCCGGCTGCAGGGCGTCGGCGCGAGAGCGGGCCCGCTCGTATAGCGGCCGCCAGCCTGCGACCGACAAGGCGTTCTTGCGCACGAGCGGGAAATCGGCCCCGGCGATGTGCACCCGCGCCAAAGCCTCCCCCACCGCGGCGCAGTGCCAGGCGGCGGGACGGCGCACCCACATCCCCTCGAGGAAGGTCACGAGCGCCGCGGGCCGCCCGGCCAGCATGCCGAGCGCCTCGCCGTCACGGTTCTTCACCGGCTGCGGACAGTTGATGCCGCGCTGGGCAAGGTGCTCCATCAGGCCGATGAAGAACGGCAGATCGTCGCGGTCGACCCGCTTCTCATAGAGCGTCAGGATGAAGTAGCCGCGGCGCGTGTGGACAAGATAGTTCGAGTTCTCCACGCCTTCGGCGATGCCCTTGTAGGACAGGAGCGGGCCGACGTCGTAATTTGAGAGAAAGTCGGCGAGTTCCTCGGCCTGAACGTCGGTGTAAACGGCCATCGGCGTCGCTATTGGGCGGCCTCGCCGTCGCGCAGGGCGCGGGGCAGAGGGAAAAACACGCCTTCGGTCGCCGCCGTGACGGTCTCGACGGTGACCGCATAGCGTGCCGCGAAGGCTTCGATGATCTCCTCGACGAGGATTTCGGGCGCGGAGGCGCCGGCGGTGACGCCCAGGCTCTGCAGCGGCCCGAGCGCCGGCCAGTCGATGTCGGCGGCGCGCTGCAGCAGCACCGCGCGCGGACAGCCGGCGCGCTCGGCGACCTCGCGCAGGCGCTGGGAGTTCGACGAGTTCGGCGCGCCGACCACGACCATCAGGTCCACCAGCGGCGCCACCTGCTTCACCGCCTCCTGGCGGTTGGTGGTCGCGTAGCAGATATCTTCCTTGTGCGGGCCGACGATGGCGGGGAACCGGCGCTTTAGACACTCGACGATTTCGGCGGTATCGTCGACCGAGAGCGTCGTCTGCGTCACATAGGCGAGCCGGTCGGGGTCGCGGGGCACGAAGGCCTCCGCCTGCGCCAGCGTTTCGATGAGCGTCACGGTGCCGGCGGGAAGCTGCCCCATCGTGCCCACGACCTCCGGATGGCCGGCATGGCCGATCAGCACGATATCCCGCCCCCGGCGGTAGTGGATTTCCGCTTCCCGGTGCACCTTGGTGACGAGCGGACAGGTCGCGTCGATGGCGAACAGGTTGCGGCGGGCCGCCTCCGCCGGCACCGAGCGCGGCACGCCGTGGGCGGAGAAGATCACGGGCGCCGCGGTGTCGGGCACCTCGTCGAGGTCTTCGACGAAGACCGCGCCCATGGCCTTGAGGCGTTCGACCACATAGCGGTTGTGGACGATTTCGTGGCGCACATAGACGGGCGGGCCGTAGAGGGCGAGCGCCCGCTCGACCGACTCGATCGCCCGCACCACCCCCGCGCAGAAGCCACGGGGGGCGCACAGCAGCACCCGGAGGGGTGGCTTCCCGGAGTCGCGCGGGGCGGGCATAGTCATGGCGGCGCACATGGGGCCGGCCTCGCCGTCCTGTCAAGACAGGGCCTCCTGCCGCGTTGGACATCAGGAGACCGAATGCCTATATTCGGGACAATCCCAGTCATCGTCGATGACTTGTGTGGCTTCGTCCGACGAGCGGACGAAGCATAGAGAGGTATTCGCCATGTCGCAGCAGCCCCTGATGCCGAAAGCAACCGCGGTTTGGCTTGTAGAGAACACGTCGCTGTCGTTCGAGCAGATCGCCGATTTCTGCAAGCTGCATCCGCTGGAGGTGAAGGCCATCGCGGACGGCGACGCCGCGCAGGGCATCAAGGGTCTCGATCCGATCCTGACCGGGCAGCTCACGCGCGAGGCGATCCGGGAGGCGGAGGCCAACCCCGAGATTCGCCTGAAGCTCGCCGAGCCCAAGGTGCGCCTGCCCCAGACGAAAGCCCGACGGGGGCCTCGCTACACGCCGGTTTCGCGTCGGCAGGACCGGCCGAACGCCATCCTCTGGCTCATCCGCAACCATCCCGAGCTCAAGGACAGCCAGATCATGCGGCTCGTCGGCACGACGAAATCGACCATCCAGTCGATTCGCGACCGCACCCACTGGAACGCGGCGAATCTGCAGCCGCTCGACCCCGTGACGCTCGGGCTGTGCTCGCAGCTCGACCTCGATCTCGAGGTGCAGCGCGCCGCCAAGGAGCGGCCCGCCGCCGCCGAACAGGGCGCGACCCTGCTGCCCCCCGAGGTGACGACGGCGCAGCCGCAGGAGGCGGAGGAGCCGCAGCAGGCGGCGGACGAACTGAATGTCGATGCGGTGCTCGCCAAGCTCAAGCAGCTCGGCGGCAAGCGCGAGTAAATCATCGCCGCAGGCGCGGATCCGCCGTCCGGCGCCTCACCCCTTCGGGCCGCAATGACGGAAGCCGACATCGTCGTGATCGGGGCCGGGGCCGCCGGGATTGCGGCTGCGCGTCGGCTCGAACAGGCCGGCCTTGCGACGATCGTGCTGGAGGCGCGTTCGCGCCTCGGCGGCCGCGCCTGGACGCGCAGCCTCGACGGCTTTGCCCTCGACCTCGGTTGCGGCTGGCTCCATTCCGCGCCCGAGAACGAATGGGCCGCCATTGCCGCCGCGCGCGGCTTTACCATCGACACCCAGGACGCCCCCTGGCAACGCGAGGCGCTCGCGCTCAACTTCAGCCCCGCGGACCAGGAGGACTTTGCGGCCGCGCGCATCCGCTTCTACGAGCGGCTCGACGCGGCGGCGGAAAAGGGCGACCGCCCCGCCGCCGACCTGCTCGACGGCGGCTGCCGCTGGAACGCTCTTCTCAACGCGGTCAGCACCTATGCCAACGGCGTCGAGCTCGATCGCCTCTCGACGCAGGACTCCTGCCGCTACCGCGATCTCGGCGTGAACTGGCGCGTCCGCGAAGGCTATGGGACGCTGATTTCCGCCTCCGCCGCCGGCCTCGACATAAGGCTCGACTGCGCGGTGACGCTCGTCGACCACGCGGGGCCGCGGCTGCGGATCGAGACGGCGCGCGGGACCGTGACCGCGCGCGCGGCGATCGTCACCGTGCCGACATCGGTGATCGCGAGCGAGGCCTTGCGCTTTCGCCCCGCGCTGCCCGACAAGCTCGCGGCCGCGGCGGCGCTGCCGCTCGGGCTCGCCGACAAGCTGTTTCTGCGCATCGACGGGCCGGAGAAACTGCCTCCCGAGACGCGCTTTCTCGGCGCGATCGATCGCACCGCGACCGCGAGCTACCACCTGCGGCCGTTCGGCTGGCCCGTCATCGAAGGCTATTTCGGAGGCGAGCTTGCGCGCGCGCTCGAGGCCGAAGGCGAAAAGGCGTTCGCGCAGTTCGCGATGGACGAATTCGCGGCCGTGTTCGGCAACGGCATCCGCAAGCATCTGCACCTCATTGCCGCGTCGGCCTGGGCGCAGGACCCCGTCGCGCGCGGCTCCTACTCCTACGCGAAAGTGGGCTGCGCGGAGGCGCGGCGCGCGCTCGCCGCCCCGGTGGACGACCGCCTGTTTTTCGCCGGCGAGGCTTGCTCGACGCACGACTTCTCGACCGCGCACGGCGCGTTCCGCACCGGTGTCGCCGCGGCGGACGTGGCCGCGGCGGCGCTGCGGACATCCGTCCCGAGCGCTCGCCGGAGCGGCGCCACGTCGGATTGAAACGTGTCCCGCGCGGCGCAGCGCTCCGTGCAACGCCACATCCGGGGTCCGTGACCACGAGGGTTGCGAGCGAGGCCCATCGCGCCCGCTGCGAGCGGGGTCACGCGCCCACCACGCCCCTCTCCTTCAGCGCGCTGCCGATCTCGTCGAGAATCGCCGGATCGTCGATGGTCGCCGGCATGGTCCAGGGCGCGCCGTCGGCGATCTTCTTCATGGTGCCGCGCAGGATCTTGCCCGAGCGCGTCTTCGGCAGCCGCGGCACCGTGATCGCGAGGCGGAAGGAGGCGACCGGGCCGATCTTCTCGCGCACCAGCGCGACGATCTCCTGCTCGATCTCGGCCGGCGGCCGGTCGACGCCGGCCTTGAGCACCACGAAGCCGCACGGCACCTCCCCCTTGACCGCGTCCGCGATGCCGATCACCGCGCATTCCGCGACATCCGGATGGCTCGCCAGCACCTCCTCCATCCCCCCGGTGGACAGCCGGTGGCCGGCCACGTTGATGATGTCGTCCGTGCGGCCCATGATGTAGAGGTAGCCGTCCTCGTCCTTGAAGCCCGCGTCCGCGGTCTTGTAGTAGCCGGGGAACTCCGAGAGGTAGGATTCCCTGAACCGCTCGTCCTGCTGCCACAGCGTCGGCAGGCAGGACGGAGGCAGCGGCAGCTTGATCACGATCGAGCCCATCGTGTTCGGCGGCAGCGGCCTTGCGGATTCATCGACGATCTGCACGTCGTAGCCCGGCATCGCCACCGTCGGCGAGCCGTACTTCACCGGCAGCATGCCGAGCCCCACCGGATTGCCGGCGATCGCCCAGCCGGTTTCCGTCTGCCACCAATGGTCGATCACCGGCACTTTGAGCACTTCCTCGGCCCATTTCACCGTGTCAGGATCGGCGCGCTCGCCCGCGAGAAAGAGCGTGCGGAAGCGCGAGAGGTCGTACTTTCCGACGAGCGCGCCCTTCGGGTCCTCCTTCTTGATCGCGCGGAACGCGGTCGGCGCGGTGAACAGAGCCACCACGCCGTGCTCGGAAATGACGCGCCAGAACGCGCCGGCGTCGGGCGTTCCCACGGGCTTTCCCTCGTAAAGCACCGAGGCGCAGCCGTGAAACAGCGGGGCGTAGACGATGTAGGAATGCCCGACCACCCAGCCGACGTCGGACGCCGACCACCAGACCTCGCCCGGCTCGACTCCGTAGAGATATTGCATCGACCATCGCAGCGCGACCATGTGCCCGCCATTGTCGCGCACCACGCCCTTGGGCTTTCCGGTCGTGCCCGAGGTGTAGAGGATGTAGAGCGGATCGGTGGCGAGCACGGGCACGCAAGGGGCCGTCTTGCCCGCCGCGAGCGCGCGGCTGCGCAGGTTCGCCCAGTCGTAATCGCGCCCTGCGGTCAGTGGCGCTGCGAGCTGCGGGCGTTGCAGGATGATGCAGGCCTGCGGCTTTGCGGTCGCGAGGGCGATCGCCTCGTCGAGCAGCGGCTTGTAGGCGACGACGCGGCCCGGCTCGATGCCGCAGCTCGCCGACAGAACGAGCTTCGGCGCGCAGTCGTCGATGCGCGTTGCAAGCTCGCGCGCGGCGAAGCCGCCGAACACCACCGAGTGGACGGCGCCGAGGCGCGCGCACGCGAGCATCGCCACCACCGTTTCCGGCACCATCGGCATGTAGATGACCACGCGGTCCCCTTTGCCGACGCCGAAATCCTGCAAAACGGCGGCGAAGGCCGCGACCTCGCGCTGCAGCTCGCCGTAGGTGAGAACGCGCGTCGTCCCCGTCACCGGCGAATCGTAGATGATCGCCGCCTGGGCGGCGCGACCGGCGGCGACGTGCCGATCCACGGCGTTGAAGCAGGTGTTGCACACCGCGCCGACGAACCAGCGGCCGTAGACGCCCGTCTGCGGGTCGAAGATCTTTTTCGCGGGCTCGTACCAGTCGATCGCCTGCGCGGCCTCCGCCCAGAACCCTTCGGGGTCGCGCTGCGCCCAGGCAAAAACGTCGTGATAGCGGCTGGTGCGGGCGTCCATGGGGCCCTCCGTTTCGTCTCTGGCGGTTTCCTCGGCGCCGATTGTGCGGTCTTGCCTGCGCTTTGAGAAGAGCGCCCGCGCAAGGCCGGGCGCGCGGCGCGCGGCCCTTGGCACCCGTCCGCGGACCGTCTAGGGAACGACACTCTCCGCTCCGGCGCGCCGGAGCACCAGCCTGCGTGCACCCCATGATATTCGACCCTCTGTTCTGGCTGCTCGCTTCGGTGGGCGTCGTCGCGCTCGGCCTTTCCAAAGGGGGCTTCGCGGGCGCCGGCATGATCGCGACCCCGCTGCTCTCGCTCGTCATGCCGCCGCTGCAGGCGGCGGCGCTGCTGCTGCCCGTGCAGATCGTGCAGGACATCCTTTCGATGTGGATGTTCCGGCGGACCTACAGCGCCTGGAATCTCAAGGTCATGCTGCCCGGGGCGTTCATCGGGGTGGGCGCAGCCTGGCTGCTCGCCGCGCACGTGTCCGACAATTTCATTCGCCTCATGCTGGGCATTGTCTCGATCGCCTTCGTGCTGCACGCCTGGCTCGCGCCCGCGCCGGCCGGGGGACGCCGTCCCCCCTCCGCATGGGCGGGCCTGTTCTGGGGATCCTGCGCGGCCTTCACGAGCGCCATGTGCCAGGCCGGGAACCCGCCCTTCCAGGTCTTCGTGCTGCGCCAGAACCTGGACAAGCTCACTTACGTGGGCACTTTCGTCATGTTCTTCGGCGTGGTGAACGCCCTCAAGGTCGTGCCCTACTTCGCGCTCGGCCAGTTCTCCGCCCCGAATTTCACCGCCACGCTGATGCTGATCCCGCTCGCGACCGCGGCCAACTACTTCGGCGTCTGGCTGGTGAAGCGCACCCCCACGGTCCTGTTCTACCGGATCGCCCATGTGCTGGTCTTCATCGTTTCGCTGGAGCTCATCCGGGCCGGCATCGTGGGATTGTGGGGGCGCTGACCTTTGGCGGCGCGATTGATTGCGGTGCGCTTACTTCGCTACGCTGTCCGCAAACAACCGGGGGAACCCCATGGCCAAGACGCCCTACGACATCGATCTCGACAAGAACCCGGCCAATTTCCAGCCGCTCACGCCGCTGACCCTGCTCGAGCGCGCGGCGTCCGTCTTTCCCGAGCACGTTGCGGTGGTGCACGGTCCGCTGCGTCGCAGCTATGCGGAGTTCTACGCGCGCTGCCGGCGGCTTGCCGCGGCGCTCGCCGCGCGCGGCATCAAGCGCGGCGACACGGTCTCGGTGATGCTCGCCAACACGCCGGCGATGCTGGAGGCGCATTACGGCGTGCCGATGACCGGCGCCGTGCTGAACACGCTGAACACGCGGCTCGACGCCGCATCGATCGCCTTCACGCTCGATCACGCCGAAACGAAAGTCCTCGTCACGGACCGGGAGTTCGCGCCGACCGTCAAGGAGGCGCTGGCGCGCGCCAAAACGAAGCCGCTGGTGGTCGACTATGCGGATCCGGAATATGCGGGCCCCGGCGAGCGCCTCGGCACTATCGACTACGAGGACTTCCTCGCCGCAGGCGACCCGGACTTCGCCTGGACAATGCCGGAGGACGAGTGGGACGCGATCGCGCTCAACTACACGTCCGGCACCACCGGCGATCCGAAGGGAGTCGTCTATCACCATCGCGGCGCGTATCTTCTGGCGATCGGCAACGTCGTCACCTGCGGGATGGGCAAGCACCCGGTCTATCTGTGGACGTTGCCGATGTTCCACTGCAACGGCTGGTGCTTCCCGTGGTCGCTCTCCGCGGTCGCGGGCACGCATGTGTGCCTGCGCCAGGTGCGCGCGGGGCCGATGTACGACCTCATCGCGACGCACAAGGTGACGCATCTGTGCGGCGCGCCGATCGTGATGGCGATGCTGCTCAACGCGCCCGAGGCGGAGAAGAAGCCGTTGCCCCACGAGGTACAGTTCTTCACCGCCGCCGCGCCGCCGCCCGAGGCCGTGCTCGCGGCGATGAAGGCGGCGGGCTTCAACGTCACGCATCTCTACGGCCTCACGGAGACCTACGGGCCCGCCGTCGTCAACGACTGGCACCGCGAGTGGGACGCGCTCGACCTTCCCGCGCAGGCGGCGAAGAAGGCGCGCCAGGGCGTGCGCTATATCGGGCTCGAGGCGCTCGAGGTGATGAACCCCGAGACCATGCGGCCGGTGCCGCGCGACGGGCAAACGCTCGGCGAGGTGATGTTCCGCGGCAACGTGGTGATGAAGGGCTATCTCAAGAACAAGGCGGCGACGGAGAAGGCCTTCGCCGGCGGCTGGTTCCACTCCGGCGACCTCGGCGTGATGCATCCGGACGGCTACATCCAGCTCAAGGACCGCTCGAAGGACATCATCATTTCCGGGGGCGAGAACATCTCCTCGATCGAGGTCGAGGACGTGCTCTACAAGCATCCTGCCGTGCAGGCCGCCGCCGTGGTGGCGAAGCCGGACGAGAAATGGGGCGAGACGCCGTGCGCCTTCGTCGAACTCAAGCCGGGCCGGAGCGCGAGCGCCGCGGAGCTCATCGAATGGTGCCGGCAGAACCTCGCGCGCTACAAGGTGCCGCGCCACATCGTCTTCGCCGAGCTGCCCAAGACCTCGACGGGCAAGATCCAGAAATTCAAGCTCCGGGAAATGGCGAAGGAGGTGTAACCGGCCCCGGCGCGGCTTCGTCGCGACGTTTCGGTTGCTCCCGAACGATCTTGCCCTGCGACGGCCGGCGCGGTTTCGGTTGGAATACCGCCGATGCATCCCACCCGAACGCGTAGAA
>JADGHE010000074.1 GCA_019689555.1 Variibacter sp.
GCAGCAAGGAGTCCGGCAAGGATGGCGCTCGCGCCGAGGCGGATGCCGTGCGCGCCTGTGGCGGGTGCGGCGCTGCGCTCGTCTCGCATGCTTCCGCGCAGCGTTCCGCTTCTCTGCTTCTCTGCGCGGGAGACCTCCTTCGAGGTCAGGACTTCGACGGCGATCGTCTCCTGCGATGGCGCTGACGACGTGTCGGCACCGCCGCGTTTCATCACCCGCCGGGACGACCGTGCGGACGACCGCGCGGGCGGCGATGCAAGCTCAGTCGAAACGGCCGAGCGGCGTCCCGTCGTAGTAGCGCCGCACCACCGGCCCGGCCTCGGCGTAAGGAGGACTGATCTCGTGGCGCCGCAGAACGCGCCCCCGGTCGGACGGGAAGATTTCGATGCGGGTGCGGCCGGACCACGCGCTCCATGCAATGGAACCATCCTCTTCGCGCCGAGAGCGCCGCACCTCGTCGCTCCACCGGACTTTCGGGCGGTGTTGAGCAAGACGCGTCTGCGCCTGGGTGCCGTCGCGGCCTTTGCGTGAGGCTTTCGCGGCCGCCTTGCGCGCGGCCGGCGCGGCACGGTCTGCGGCGTGCTGCGTCTGCTGCCTCTCGGCCGAGGCGGCCGTAGGCGCGCCACCCGCCCGCTCGCCTGCCGCCTGGGGTTGGTCTGCACCGTCAAGCACCGTCGGCCGCTCCTGCCGCCGCTCTTGCGGCGGCAGATCGCCAGGCGGGGCTGCGGCGATTGCAACGGGCGCTCGACCTTCGCTCGCGGCGGGCGGCGCGGCCGCATGCGCGGCGGACGCCGGCGCATTTTCGGCCTTCGCAGCCGGCGGCCCGGCGTCATCCGTCGTGCGCGGCGTGCGGCCGTCATTCGGCGCCGTAACGGTGCGCGCAGGACGGCCGGAGGGCTTGTCGGCTTTGCCGCCTGGCCCGGCGCGTGCCTGCCCGGCCTGTGGGCGCGCGGCCTTTGTCGAAGACGGCGGAACACGGCCGTCTTGCGACGCGGCATGCACGGCGGCTTCGCGGGTTGCGGAGGCCGCCGCCGCGGGCTCCAAAGTCGCGGGGCCGACGAAAACCTTGCCGACGACGAAGGCGCAGACCACGCCGGTCGCGAATGCGGCGGTGAGCCGCCCGGCGTCGCTTTGAGGACGATAGCGATAGATCTTCCTCGCCAGCGGCGAGGATGGCGGAAAGATCCACGACATGGGCTGATCTCCGGGGCCTGCGTCGCGCGGATGCGGGCGCGCAGGCCGCCTCTCGTCCTGAACGCCCGGCAAGGCCTCGCAGTTCCCCCCGCGGGCGGCGATGGCTGCCGCCGGCTTGACGGCCATCGACCGGCGCCGGTATAGGCCGCTTATGATCGCAAGGCTGACCCATTCCGCGCGCCGTCGCCGTACGGTCCGGGCGGCGCGGCGGCTTGGTCAGGCCTGATCGATCGCCGACGTGCCGCCGGGCCTCTCGGTCCGCGGCGCGGTTTGCAGACAACCTCCGCGCGATCGCCCGGCGGCTCCCCGACAAGCGGAGCCGAACCATGCACAGCCCTCCCGCCTTCAACGCCCGTCGCGCCGCGAGGCTGGCCTTCGCGGCGGAACGCGGCTTTGCCGCGCGCATGATCGCCATGCCGGCGCATTTGACTTATGAAGGCTTTGATCCGTCGGCTTCGCCGTCCCCCTCGGGGACGTCGGCGGGAACAGCGCGCCGGGAGGAGACGTGTCGCCCGCGGGCGCCTTCGCCGGCGCCGTCCCGCCGGCGGCGGATGAAGACATCGTTCGTACGCCCTCGACAACGGTTTGAACCATGGCCACCAAAGCGAAGATCGGCATTCTCGGCGCGTCCGGCTACACCGGGTCAGAACTGCTGCGGCTCCTGCTGCGCCACCCGCGCGTGGAGATCGCGCTGCTCACCGCCGACCGCCGGGCGGGTCAGGCCATGCGCGACGTCTTTCCGCAGTTCGCGCCGTTCGATCTGCCGCCGCTCGTGAGCATCGAGAGCGTCGACTGGGCCGAGGCGAAGCTCGATCTCGTCTTCTGCGCGCTGCCGCACGCGACGACGCAGAAGGTCGTGAAGGCGATCCTGAACGCCGCCCCGTCGATGCGGATCGTCGATTTGTCGGCCGATTTTCGTCTCTCCGACCCGGCGGCCTATGCGCGCTGGTACGGCCACGAGCACCTCGCCCCGGAGCTGCAAGAGAAGGCGGTCTACGGCCTCGTCGAGGTGTATCGGCGCGCCATCCGCGAGGCGCAGCTCGTCGCCAATCCGGGCTGCTATACGACCTGCGCGCAGCTTCCCGTGATCCCGCTGCTGAAGGCGAAGGCGATCGACCCCGACGCAATCGTCATCGACGCGAAATCGGGCATGACCGGCGCCGGCCGCGCGGCGCGCGAAGCCATGCTGTTTTCCGAAGTGTCGGAGGGCTTCCACGCCTATGGCGTCGGCCATCACCGGCACATGGCCGAGCTCGACCAGGAATTCTCCAAGGCGGCGGGCCGCGAGGTGATCGCGACCTTCACGCCGCATCTCGCGCCGATGAACCGCGGCATCCTCGCGACCATTTATGTGCGCGGGCGGCGCGGAAAGACGGCCGAGGACCTGCACGAGGTGCTCGCAAAGACCTACGCCAAGGAGCCGTTCGTGCACGTTCTCCCGTTCGGCGAGACGCCGCAGACGCGGCACGTGCGCGGCTCCAACATGACGTTCATCGGCGTCGCCAGGGACCGCGTACCGGACCGCGCCATCGTCGTCGCGGCGCTCGACAATCTGGTGAAGGGCGCGTCCGGCCAGGCGGTGCAGAACATGAACCTGATGCTCGGTTTTCCCGAGACAATGGGACTGGAGCAGATCGCGCTGTTTCCATGAGCGCCGTTTCGGCGCGGCGTCCTCGCGCGCCGCGGCTTCGCCGCGCGGACCACCGCGACGCGCCTCCGCACGCCTTCTCCGCCTCACCGCGGGCTTTCTCCGCGCCTGCGCGCGCCTTCTCCGTGTCTGCGTCCCTCAGGTGTTGAGGATCACGCCCCCGTTCGGGTGCAGCACCTGCCCGCTCATGTAGGAGGCCTCTTCGCTCGCCAGGAAAACGTAGCAGGGAGCGACCTCGTTCGGCTGTCCGGCGCGCTTCATGGGCACGGACGCGCCGTGAGCGGCGACGCGCTCGGGCTCGAACGAGGCGGGGATCAGCGGCGTCCAGATCGGGCCGGGCGCGACCGCATTGACGCGAATGCCTTTCTCGACGAGCGCCTGGCTCAGCGCGCGCGTGAAGCCCACGATCGCGCCCTTGGTGGACGCATAGTCGATGAGCGTCTTGTGGCCCTGATACGCCGTGATCGAGGTCGTGTTGATGATCGCCGATCCCGGGCCGAGATGCGGCAGCGCCGCCTTCACGAGATAGAACATGCTGAAGATGTTGGTGCGGAAGGTACGCTCGAGCTGGCGGGACTCGAGCTCGGCGATGTCGTTCGTCTCGTGCTGCTCGGCCGCGTTGTTGACGAGAATGTCGAGCCGTCCGAACGCATCCACGGTGCGCTCGACCACCTCGCGGCAGAACGCTTCGTCCGCGACATCGCCGGCGATCATGATGGCCCGCATGCCCTCCTCTTCGACGGCGCGCAGCGTCTCCTCCGCGTCACCGTGTTCCTCGAGATAGACGATGGCGATGCGCGCGCCCTCGCGCGCCATGGCGACGGCGGTGGCCCGCCCGATTCCGGAATCGCCGCCGGTGATGAGCGCGACCTTGTCCTTGAGCTTGCCGACGCCGGGAAACTTCGGCTCGTAGTCGGGCCGCGGCTGCATCGCGGTCTCGCGGCCGGGCTGACGGTCCTGCTTCTGCTGCGGCTGCGGCGCGCTCATGGCCAGGCTCCGGGTCGAGGGACTGCCGAACGAACGCGCAAGCCAAGACCCGGGTTCCGCGCAGCAGCCAGCGCGACCGGCCCGGGCGCGATCGGAAGCCGCAGGCGCGCTTCTGGTGCGCCGTCGCCTTTTGGCGGCCGCCGCAGAGGGGCTTTTGCGCGCCATCACCTTGAGGGGCGAGAGCGGCCTTGAAGGCCGCGCGAGCCGGTCAGGCGAATTCGAGGATCACGGCGTCGACCGCCAGCGTTTCGCCGGGCCGTGCGTAGATCTTCTTGACGACGCCGTCGCGTTCGGCGCGCAAGACGTTCTCCATCTTCATCGCTTCGACGATGGCGAGGGTCTCGCCCGCCTTGACCTCCTGGCCTTCCGCCACCGCGATCGACACGATGAGGCCCGGCATCGGGCAGAGCACGCGCTTGCCGACGTCGGACGCGCTCTTGACCGGCATCAGCCGCGCCGCGGCAGCCTCCGCCTCCGTGTAGACATGCGCGCGCACGGCGACGCCGCGGTGGCTCAAGGCCACTCCGTTGAGGATCGGCCGCACCTGCGCGGCGACGGCCTCGCCGTCGATCGTGCCCGCCCACACGGGATCGCCCGGCTTCCACGTCGAGACGAGCTCGTGCGGCCGACGATCCGCCGGCTGATCGAGAAAGGCGACGGTGATGACGTCGCCCTCGTCCCGCACCTCGACGCGATGCTCGGCGCCCTCGAGCCGCACGATGCGCCGCCGGTCGAACGTGACCGGCTTGCCGACGATCTGCCCCGAGATGCGGCGCTTGCGCTTGTTGCCGATGTGGTCGATCGCGGCGGCGATCGCGGCGAGCCGCATGGCGATGGCGCCTTCGGCCGCGCGCGGATGAAAGCCCTCCGGGTACTCCTCGGCGATGAAATGCGTCGACAGCCGGCCGTCCCGCCAGCGCGGATGCTGCATCAGCGCGGCGAGGAACGGGATGTTGTGCTGCACGCCGTCGATCACGAAGGCGTCGAGCGCATCCGCCTGCGCATCGATCGCGGCCTCCCGCGTCGGCGCATGCGTGATGAGCTTGGCGATCATCGGATCGTAGTGGAGCGAAATTTCGCCGCCCTCGAACACGCCGGTGTCGTTGCGCACCGTGACCTCGCCGATCGTCTGATCGGCGGGCGGCCGGTAACGCGTGAGGCGGCCGATCGACGGCAGGAAGTTGCGGTAGGGGTCCTCCGCATAAATGCGGCTTTCCACGGCCCAGCCGCTGAGCCGCACGTCCTCCTGCCGCAGCGAAAGCTTCTCCCCCGCGGCGACGCGGATCATCTGCTCCACGAGGTCGATGCCGGTGACGAGCTCGGTCACCGGATGTTCGACCTGCAGCCGCGTGTTCATCTCCAGGAAGTAGAAGCTCTTGTCCTGCCCGGCGACGAACTCGACGGTGCCGGCGCTGTCGTAGCCGACGGCCTTGGCGAGCGCGACCGCCTGCGCACCCATTTCGGCCCGCATTGCGGCGTCGACGAGCGGGGACGGCGCCTCCTCCACCACCTTCTGATTCCGGCGCTGGATCGAGCACTCGCGCTCGCCGAGATGGATTACGTTGCCGTGCTTGTCGCCGAGCACCTGGATTTCCACGTGGCGCGGATTGACGATGTATTTCTCGATGAAGACGCGGTCGTCGCCGAACGACGACTTCGCCTCGGAGCGCGCGCGTGCGAAGCCTTCCGCCACTTCTTGGGCCGTGCGGGCAATCCGCATGCCCTTGCCGCCGCCGCCGGCCGAGGCTTTGATCATCACTGGAAAGCCGATCTCCTCGGCGATGCGCACGGCCTCCCGCTCGTCCTCGATGACGCCGAGATAGCCGGGCACCGTGTTGACCCCGGCGCGCGCGGCGGCCTTCTTGGACTCGATCTTGTCGCCCATCGCGGCGATGGCGTCCGGGTTGGGGCCGATGAAGACGATGCCGGCGGCGGCGAGCGCGCGCGGAAACGCCTCGCGCTCGGACAGGAAGCCGTAGCCGGGATGCACCGCCTCCGCCCCCGTCGCGCGGCAGGCTTCCACGATCGCTTCGATCGAAAGATACGACTGCGCCGCCGGCGCCGGCCCGATGAGCACGGCGTCGTCGGCCATCTCGACGTGCAGCGCGTTGCGATCGGCCTCGGAGTAGACGGCGACGGTCTGAATGCCCAATCGCCGCGCGGTCTTGATGATGCGGCAGGCGATCTCGCCACGATTGGCAATGAGAATGCGCTTGAACATCGCCCCGCCTGGCCTGGCCCCGTGCGCGACCGCTTTGCGGGCGCTGCGCGCAAATGTCAACTGGAGGCGCCGAGAAGCGCGGGCGTGAGCAGGAGCGCCGCGCCCGCGGCGAGGAAGGCGGCGGCCGTCGCCGCCAATGCCCACAGGGCGAAGGCGCCGCGTCCCGCCGTCATCCCGAGCGCGAGCTTGGCGACCATGTTGCTCGCCGTCGCCGCCAGGATCGCGCCCGCGGCCTCGGCCGGGCCCAGCGTCTCCGGCGCGAGGCGGGCCATGGAGACGGTGACGGCATCGACGTCGGCGAGCCCGGCGGCCATCGCGGCGACGAGCGCCCCCGCGGCGCCGAAGCGCTCGCTCGCGACGCGGCCGACGACGATCATCGCGCCGAGGAAGGCGGCGAACAGCAGCACCGCCCGCAGCTCGAAAGGGTTGCGGAAGTGCGGCAACGATCCCGCGGCGGCGTCCTCCGGGCCCGTGAAGATGAGAACGCAGGCGAGGCCGATCGTCGTCGCGGCGGCCGCGAGCAGCGGTCCCGCCGCCCAGGGCAGCAGCGCCGGATTGAGCGCGGCGACGAGGACGAGCACCCGCAGAAGCGAGATGCCGGAGGCGAGCGCCGCGCCCGCGGCGAGAAGCCGGGGCGTGCCCTCCCCGCCCGCCGCGCGGCGCGCATGCGCCGCCATCACCGCGGTCGAGGAGACGAGCCCCCCGGCCGCCGCCGCGAGCAGGATTCCGCGCCGCGCGCCGAAATACTTGACCGCGGCATAGCCGACGAACGACACGGCGGCGAGCACGATCGCGATGAGCCAGATGGCGCGCGGGTTGACGCCGCCGAAGGGGCCGACGGGCGCGTCGGGAAGGAGCGGCAGCGCGACGAAGGTCATGACGAGCAGGACGAGCCCCGCCCTGAGTTCCTCCCAGGTGAGCGCGCCGACCCAGCCGTGCAGAGCCTCCCGGCTCGCCAGCACGACGACGGCGGCGACGCTCACGGCCGCGACGACCCGCAGGTCCCCCCATTGCGCATAGGTGCCAAGCGCGAAGGCGACCATGCCGGCCACGGCCGTCGTCGCGGAAAAGACGCCCTCCGCCCGGTTTTCCTCCCGGCAGAACAGCGCGAAGACCAGCACGAAAGCCGCGAAACTGACGCCGAGGACGAAACCGCCTGCGCCCGCAAGGCCGGCGGCCTGCGCCAGCGCTCCCACGATCCCGCCGAGCAGACCGACGAGCCCGAAGGTGCGGATGCCCGCGGTCCGGCTGCCCGGTGTGTCCTCGCGCTGCTTCCAGCCGCGCTCCAGGCCGAACAGAAGCCCGACCCCGAGCGCGACGGCGAAGCGTGAGAACAGCTCGAACGTGTCCAACTCACCCGGTCCTTGAATGGTGGCGAAGCCGCGCGCCGCAAGGGGCGCGGGCCGCGGAAGGCGGCTGCGCCCCACCATAATCCAGGCGCCGGCAGAAGCATCCTCGCGGATGCCGCCGGATCAAAATACAAATATGATATGTGAATAGTTCATTATTCCGCCGTCGCGTTGTTTAAACTCCCCAGCACCGCCCAAAGCGCCTATATTTGCAGTCCGAGACTACCGCAGAGCACGGCACGGAGGTTTGTGATGGCTCTTCAGATTGGCGACACGGCCCCTGACTTCGAGGCCGAGACAACACAGGGACGCATCCGCTTCCACGAGTGGATCGGCGACTCGTGGGCTGTTCTCTTCTCGCATCCGAAAGACTTCACGCCGGTGTGCACGACCGAGCTCGGCTACATGGCGCGCATCAAGCCGGAGTTCGACAAGCGCAACGTCAAGATTATCGGCCTTTCGGTCGACCCGGTGGAGAACCATGCCAAGTGGGCCGAGGACATCCGGGAGACGCAGGGCTTCGCGCCGAACTATCCGATCATCGGCGACAAGGACCTTTCGATCTCCAAGGCGTGGGGCATGCTGCCGGCGACCGCCTCGGGCGACTCCTCGCAGCGCACGCCCGCCGACAACCAGACGGTGCGCAACGTCTTCGTCATTGGGCCGGACAAGAAGATCAAGCTCATCCTGGTCTACCCGATGACCACGGGGCGCAACTTCGATGAAGTGCTGCGCGTCATCGACTCCCTGCAGCTCACCGCGAAGCACAAGGTGTCGACCCCCGCCCAATGGAAGCCGGGCGACGATGTCATCATCTCCGGCTCGGTCAGCGACGAGGAGGCGAAGAAGCTCTGGCCGGACGGCTGGAAGGCGCCGAAGCCCTACATCCGCATCGTCCCGCAGCCCGGCAGCTGAGACGCCGGCCTCCCGGGACGCACCGTCGCTTGCGCGCGCCGCCGGCTCCCGGAAAGGGGCGGGCGGCGCTTTTTCGAAACGCGTGCCCCGTTCGTGCCCCGTTGAAGCGCGCGCCCGCGCCGGCCTTGCATCGGCGGGCGAACTGCGTATAAGTCACGGCTTCCTCCACCGCCCCGGTCGGGAGCTGAACGGACGGCCGCGCCCGCAAGGCCGCGGCAGGGTCGCATGACCCGGCGTCCGGTGTTCTCGCGAACTCGGGCATTCGAGCCTTTCCCGAAGGCTCGAGCCGGCTTTGCGCCGGGGCCAGGAGCAACGAGGCGGCCCGCCGGCCGCGGGGCGCGCGGTGCGCCCTCAAGGTCCGGGCCCCGAATGGGAAAGGCTGAGTTTTCATGCCCTTGTACGAGCATGTTTACCTCGCGCGCCAGGACGTGACCGCGCAGCAGGTCGAGGAATTGACGGCCCAGTACACCGCGCTCATCGAGCAGATGGGCGGCAAGGTCACGAAGACCGAGTACTGGGGCGTGAAGTCCCTCGCCTACCGCATCCAGAAGAATCGCAAGGCGCATATGACGCTCCTGAACATCGACGCGCCGCCCGCGGCGATCGCCGAGCTCGAACGGCAGGAGCGCCTGAACGAGGACGTCTTGCGCTACCTCACGGTGCGCGTCGAGGAGCACGAGGAAGGACCTTCGGCCATGATGCGCAAGGCCGACCGCGACCGCGATCGCGACGACCGGCGCGGCGACCGCCGCCGCGACCGTGACGGGCGCGGCGCGCAGGAGGGCGAAGAGCTCGGCCAGGGCGAAGGAGAGACGCTATGACCACCCAACCGCAGCGCCGTCCGTTCTTCCGCCGCCGCAAGACCTGCCCCTTCTCCGGGGCCGGCGCGCCGAAGATCGACTACAAGGACGTCCGCCTGCTGCAGCGCTACATTTCCGAACGCGGCAAGATCGTGCCGAGCCGCATCACCGCGGTCTCGGCCAAGAAGCAGCGCGAACTCGCCAAGGCCATCAAGCGGGCGCGCTTTCTCGGGCTGCTGCCGTTCGTGATCCGCTGAGGAGGATCGCCTTCGAAGGCGCGCTGCGCCTTCAGAAGCGCTGCAAAGGCAACGATTTCTAGCCGGCTCCGGACTCGGTTTCCGAAGCGGCATCAGCCGGAGCCGCGGCGCAAGGGGTTTTGCGCCGAAGCATTCAATCGAACGGCCGCCGTGTGGACGGCGGCGGGTTGGGGCGGGCGGCTGACCCGTCTCTAACCGCTCTGCGTGCGGGCGCGGCGGGCGCCCGTGCTGCAGGAACGAGCGGGACAGCTGGGCATGATGCAGATCGCCTTCATCGCCATCGCGGCCGGAGCGGCCTCGACGCTGCTGTTCGCGTCGGTGACCTCCGGCTCGCTGCTGTCGATCCCGCTGTTCAATCTGGCGCCGCTGCCCATCCTCATCGCCGGCATCGGCTGGAGCCATCTCGCCGCGCTCGGGGCGGCGCTCGTCGCGGCGCTCGCGCTTGCGGGCGCCTTCGGCAGCCTGCTGTTTCTCAATTTCCTCGTCGGCGTCGGCCTGCCGGCGTGGTGGCTCTCCTATCTGGCTCTGCTCGGGCGCCCGGCCGGGGGCGGAGACGCGCCGGACCGGATCGAATGGTATCCGGTGGGCCGCATCGTCATTTGGACGGCGGTGGTGTCCGCCCTGGTCGTCGCGCTGATCGTGCTGATGGTCGCGAGCAATGTCGACGAACTGCGCGAGGCCTTGCGCAAGTCGCTCGGGTCTGTCCTGCGCCCGCCAGCGGGCGGCGCCGAGGGCGGCGGGGAGGCGATGGCCGCCCGGCCCTTCATGCGGGTGCTGATGGACCATCCCGAGCGGGTCCTGCCCCCGGCCGCCGCGGTGCTCACCACCTTGTTGCAGGCGCTCACGCTCTGGCTCGCGGCCCGCGTCGTGCAGGTTTCGGGCCGGCTGCGCCGCCCGTGGCCCGACATTTCGGCGATGACGTTTCCCTCCTCCGCGCTGATGCTGCTCGTCGGCGCGTTTCTCCTCTCCCTGCTGCCCGGGCTGCTCGGGGTGCTGGCTTCCACGCTCACCGCCGCGCTGCTGACGGCCTATGCCCTGCTGGGGCTTGCGGTCGTGCACGCGCTGACCCGTTCCGTCGGCGGCCGCGGCCTCATTCTCGGCAGCCTCTACGGCGGCATCGCCATTTTTGGCTGGCCGCTCATCTTCATGTCGCTGCTCGGGCTCGCCGACACGCGGCTCGACCTGCGCGCGCGCATGCAGCGCCGCAAGCCGCCGCCTCTCTCGATGTGAGCCGCCGCATGCCGCACGGCGCAATCGTGAATCGTCAAGGAGAAGATCGATGGAAGTGATTCTGCTGGAACGTGTTCCCAAGCTTGGCCAGATGGGTGAGATCGTGCGCGTGCGCGACGGCTATGCGCGCAACTTTCTGCTCGCCAAGGGCAAGGCGCTGCGCGCGACGCCCGAGAACCGCAAGCGCTTCGAAGCGATGAAGGTCGAGCTCGAAGCACGCAACCTCGCGCAGAAGCAGGAGGCGTTGAAGGTGGCCGAGAAGCTCGACGGCCAGAGCTTCATCGTGCTGCGGCAGGCGTCGGAGACGGGGCAGCTCTACGGCTCGGTCTCGACCCGGGACATCGCCGCGCTGCTCGGCGAGGCGGGCTTCCGCGTCGACCGCGCGCAGGTTGCGCTCAACGCCCCGATCAAGGCGATCGGTCTCCACGCGGTCCCGATCTCCCTGCATCCGGAGGTCGAGGTCTCGATCGCCATCAACGTGGCGCGCAACGCCGAGGAGGCCGAACGCCAGGCGCGCGGCGAGGATGTGACGCGGCTGCGCGAGGAAACCGAGGAGGAGCGGGCGGCGCTCGCCGCCGAGGCGTTCTTCGAGCAGCCGCCGGCCGAGCCGGCCGAAGCGGATCAGGGCAGCGGCGAGGCGAAGACCGGCTGAGGCGCGGCCGCCGGCGCCGTATCCGGGGCGGCGCCGGCCTCCCCGGCTCCGCGCTGCGCCGGCGGAGCGCCGCCCTGCGGCGGCGTCCCGGTGCCGGCGGTCCCGGCATCGCCCGCAGGATCGGCGACCGGGGACGCGGCAGACGGCGCGGAAGACCTGGCCGCCTCGGCGGACGAGGCCCCCTCGGGCGCGGGGGCGGCCTCGCCTGACGGATTTTCCTGAATCTCGGAACTCTCGGACGTCGCGGCGGCGGCCTCCAGCGGCACGGCCGCGGCGCCGCTTTTCCGATTGTCCGCGGGCGCGGTCTCGCCCGAGGCCTCCTCCCGCCGTTCGGCTTGGGCGGCCGCAGCGGGGCTCTCCGGCGCGGCGGCACGGCCCGACTCGGCGGCCGGCGAAACCTGCGGCGGAGGGGCGGGCTGCGCTGCTTTCTCCGGTTCCTTGGCCGGTTCCTTGGCCTGTTCCTTCGCCGCTTCCTTGGCACCCGCCGCACCGGCCGCAGGACCCTGCGGGGCGGCGGCAGCGGGAGCAGCCGAGGGCGTCCTGCCCGCCGCGACGGGCGCCGTCGCGCGCTCCGCCGCGAGCGGGGCGTGCGGCGGCGGCACTGCGACCGGCGCGTTCGAGATCGTGACCGGCGCGGGATCGGCGGACACGGCCGCGGGCTTGCGTTCGGGCCCGGCGGCTCCCCGCGGCTTGCCGGTCAAGCCTTGCGGACGGGTCTCGGTGTCGCGCTTCGCCGCGCGGCCGCCTTCCGCACGGCCCCCGCGCTCGGCGCGCCGCTTCGCGCGCTCGTCGGGGCGCTCCGTCGCGGAGGGCTCGCCCGCCTGTTGCTCGCCCGCCTGTTGCGCGCTCGCCTCCTGGCGCGGGTTTGCCGGCGGTTCGCGGCGCTGCGGCGGTTGCGTCTCGCGCGTCG